>JANXRL010000024.1 GCA_025352985.1 Verrucomicrobiota bacterium | reverse complement strand
TCTGGTTGTTCATCACCGACTCGCGGTAGATGAAGGTGTCGATGTCCTTCTCGGTGACGGTGAGTTTTTCGATTTCGGCGATTTTCGCGAGAATGAGTTGGGTCTTCACGCGGCTGCGGGCCGCCTTGCTGGCGCCGTCGTGGAGGGAAGCCTTGTCCTTCTCGAACTGGTCGGCGGGAACGCCGCGACGCATGTTTTCCTCGATGAACTGGCGCAGGACACTCTGAGTCTCGCTCTCGACGAGGCTCTCGGGAACGGCGAAATCAACCTTGGCGTTAAGCGCCTCGGTGACCTGGCGGCGCTGGGCCTGGCGGTTTTCGTGTTCCTTGCGGCCCTTGAGATTGTTGCGGACGTTGATTTTGAGGCTGTCGAGGTCGTCGGACTGGTGAGACTTGAAGAAAGTTTCGTCCATCGGAGGAAGAACGCGTTCGCGGATCTCCTGAACCTCGACGGCGTAAACGGCGGTCTTGCCGGCGAGCGCAGGCACGGCGGCGAATTCGGCGGGAAAGTTAACGGTCAAGTCCTTCTTGTCGCCCGTGGAGAGGCCGGCGAGCTGCTTGCCGAGGCCGGGGATGAGGCCTTCGTTTTCGCCTTCAACTTCTTCCCACGTCTGGGGGACCTTGCCGTAGATCTGCTTGTCGGGCGCGATGGCGAGGATGGGCTGGCCGTCAACGGTGCCTTCGTAAGCGAGCTTCACGTAGTCGCCCTTGGCGGCGGGACGCTCGGCGACCTTGAAATCGGCTCTCTCGGCGCGCATGCCCTCGATAACCGTATCAACCTCTGCATCGGTCGCATCAACCGATTTGATCTCGGTGGGCAGGCCGGCGTAGTCGGGCAGCGTGAAGGTCGGACGAACATCGAGCGTGATTGTGATGATCGCGGACTGGTCAGGGGCAAGCGTGCCCTCATGAACGTCGGTGATGTTGAGCGCCTCAATCTTGGACTGTTCGAGACCGCCACGGTAGGCCTTCGAAAGAACCTTCTGCTTAAACTCATCGCCGATCTCTTTCGCGTAGCGCTTCAGCACGAGGCTGGCCGGGGCCTTGCCCGGACGGAAGCCGGGGAGTCGGGCGTGCTTGGAAATCTCGCCGACCACGGCCTGGTGCTCGGCGGCGACTTCAGCCTGATCGAGGGTGACGACGAGGCTTTTGCGGGTTTCAGAGACGTCTTTGATTTCGATGTTCACGGTTTAAAAAATGAGAGGGATTAGTTTATAGAATTGGTAAAAATACGGGTCTGCACTTGGCGCGGTCAATGCCTGATTCTAACGCTTGAAACCCGCGCCTCGGGCAAACTTGATGCTGTCCTACCGATGCCCAGTCTCTGCCACTTGCTTGCCGAGCACCCCACCCTGCTCCTGATGGACGCCTCGTCCGCCCGCGTGCAGGTCGGCCTGTGGCATAAAGGCTCTGTCATGTGGCAGACCGAGGAAGCCGAGGCCGGCACCGCCATCTTCGCCTGCACGGAGAAACTGTTCGCCGCGCGTAGCCTCACCATCGCCGACCTCAACGCCTACACTTTCTGCGAAGGCCCCGGCTCCGTCCTCGGCATCCGCACCTCGGCGGTCGCCCTGCGAATTTGGCGCATGCTCAACCCGGCGCCCGCCTACGCCTACCAAAGCCTCACCCTAGCCGCCCTTGCCCTCGCCAAGCCCGAGGTCAGCATCATCGCCGACGCCCGCCGCGATTCCTGGCATGTCCAGCAAATCGGGAAATCCCTCCGCCGCGTGCCCACCGCTGAGCTTACCGGCGAATGCGTCATGCCCGATGGCTTCCGCCACTGGACCCCGTTGCCCGCCAACCTCGGTCGCACACCCTACGATCTGCCCGCGCTCCTCGCCCTGCCCGCGCTTCGGGACGCCGATCTCTTCCGGCTGAGCGCCGAACCGGATGCATTCATGCACGAGGAGCCTTCCTACGTAACGTGGACGCCCCAGGTCCATCAGGCTCCGCCCCGCTGATCATGGCCAACGCTTCACGTCTTCCCTTGCGCTGCTGGGCTGAGATCGATCTCGCCGCCCTCGAACGCAACCTGCACCTCATCCGCGCCTCCCTGCCCGCGCACATGCGCTACGTTGCGGTCGTGAAAGCTGACGCCTACGGCCACGGCCTCCACCAGACCGCTGCCCGCCTGATGCACGCCGGCGCCGATCTCTTCGGCGTGGCCAACCTCGCCGAGGCCGCCGCCATCCGCGAGCTCAGCCCCGACTGGCCCATCCTCCTGCTCAGCCCGCTCCTCCCCGACGAAGACCGCCACGTGATCGAATACGACGTGGCCGCCACCGTGTCGTCAGCCGAAGAGGTGGCGCGTCTCGACTTCACCGGCCTCGCCGCCGGCCGCAAAGTCACGGTGCACTTGAAAATCGACACCGGCATGGGCCGCCTGGGCATTTGGCACGAAGAGGCCCCCGCGCTTTATCAAAAAATCCGCGACTCGAAAAACCTCAGGCTCGCCGGCGTGTTCACCCATTTCTCGAGTCCCGACACCGACGCCGCGTTCACCTCCGAACAGCGCCGACGCTTCCTCGCCGCCCTGCAAAAATGTGACGGCCTCGACCTCTCCACCCTCTTCGTCCACGCCGACAACAGTGCCGGCCTCGAATCCATCGCAGTCGCCGGCCCCTTCAACGCCGTGCGCATCGGCCTGCTCCAGTTCGGCATCCTTCCGCACACCGGCTCCCTCCTTTCGCAGGTGCAGGCTGAGCCCGTGTTTAGTTTCCGCACTCGTGTCGGCTTGGTGAAACGTCTGCCCGTCGGCACCGGTGTAAGCTACGGAAGCACCCACATCCTTCACCGCGATTCGACCGTCGCCATCCTCACCGCCGGCTACGGCGACGGCCTGCCCCGCGCCGCCAGCAACCGCGGCCACGTGCTCATCCGCGGACAGCGCTGCCCCGTCCTTGGCCGCGTGACCATGGACCAGACGATCGTGGACGTCACCGACATCCCGGATGTTTGCGCCGGTGACGAAACGGTGCTCATCGGACGCCAGCAAGGCGCCGAGATCAGCCTGACCGAGTTCAGCCGCTGGGCCGACACAATCCCGTGGGAAACCCTCTGCTCGGTGACCAAACGAGTTACGCGCCTTTATCGCACCCCTCTCGGACTCTGATAATTTTCATCCGTTTCGAGAAGAAACTTCAGTCGTCTGGGAACGTCCTATTGAGATAGGTGACGATCACGTCACTCTGCGCTTATTGCCCACCCCATGAAGCTGGATATTCCCCTGCAGGATGCTTGGCAGCCATTGCCGGCCAAAGACTGGAATGAAGACACCGCCCGCCACCTCCTCCGCCGCGCCGGCTGGGCCGCCCAGCCCGCTGAAGTTGACCGCCTGATGAAAGACGGACTAACCGCTAGCCTAGACAGACTTTTCCCCGCCAAAGCCAACCCGTTTCCCAAACCCCGCCTGATAATCGGCATCGAAAACGACACGGAGGCCTTCGCCAAAAAACTTCGCGCCGCTGAAACCCCCGAACAAAAAAAGATACTCCAACGCGAACAACGCGAACGCCAGCAGCAGGCGGTCCAGGACCTAAGCATCAAGTGGCTCCAATTCGCTTCAGTGCCCGAAAACGCCGTCGCCGAAAAATGGGTGCTGTTCTTTAGCGACGTCTATGTGATCAGCCAGGAATCAGTGCAGAACACCGCATGGGTTTATGCGTTTCAGGACACTCTGCGCCAGCTCGGCTTCGGCCCGGCGCCCGATCTCGCCAAGGCCGTCTCGCGCACGCCCGCGATGATCCGTTACCTCAACCTTCAGGAGAGCAAAATCGGCACGCCCAACGAAAATTTCGCCCGCGAACTCCTCGAGCTCTTCCTCCTCGGCGAGGGCAACTACACCGAGCAGGACATCAAGGAATCCGCGCGCGCCTTCACAGGTTACAGGGAAAAACTGGGCGTTTTTCACTTCGCACCCGCCCAACATGACAACGGCCCTAAAACCATCTTCGGCCAGACCGGCCCTTTCGCCGGCGACGACGTCATCGACCTCGCCTTCACCCGGCCCGCCGCCGGCCGCTTCCTGCCGCACGAGATGGTGAAGTTTTATCTCACCGACGACGGCATCCCGATCGAATACCTGACCGCCATCGGCGACTGGTGGCGCGGCACCGGCTACGACTTGCGCCAGCTTGCGCAGCACTTCTTCGGCAGCCGTATCTTTTTCGATCCGGCGTTCCGAGGAAACTACATCAAGAGCCCCATTCAGTTCTACCTCGGACTCGTGCAAGACCTGCACCTCAACGTCGCGCCTTTCCCCCGTCACGCCCTCAACGCCCTTCGCCTTATGGGCGAAAACCCCTTCCGCCCGCCAAACGTGCGCGGCTGGGTCGGCGGACGCATGTGGATCAACTCCGGCACGCTCAACTCCCGCCGCCAGCTCGTCGAGACGCTCTTTACGCCCATCAACGAGGATAACCTCAACGCCGACGAGCAGGTCCAGCTCGTCGCCGCCCGCTCCGCTGGCCTGAGCGATTTCACCGTCACCAACGAACGACTCGGCACGATACTCACCAGCATGACGTCCGCCCAGATCACCGACCTGTTCGTTAACTATTTTTTGACCGTCCGCGTCGATGCGGACTTCCGCGCCAACGTTCTCGCTTTCTTGTCCGATCCCACCGCCAAGGACCCGCTCGCCCGCCTGCGCAGCACCGCCATCACCCTGCTGCAATCGCCCGAATACCAACTCTGCTGATCCGCCCGCCATGAACAATCCCCTCAATACCCTGCCCACCACGCGCCGCGAATTCATCAAATGGGGCGGCCGCGGGATCGGTCTCATCGCGTTCAGCCGTTTCGCCCCGTCGTTTCTCGTTGAGTCCACCCTCGCCGCGACGCCCGCGCCGGAAAAAGATCGGTCCATTCTCGTGCTTGTTCAACTCGCAGGCGGCAACGACGGCCTCAACACCGTCATCCCCTTCGAAGACGCCGACTACTACCGCCTGCGCCCCACCCTCGGCATCAAAAAAGAAGATGCGCTCCCCCTCGGCGACACGCTCGGCCTCCACCCGTCCATGACCGCGCTTCACGCCCTCATAAAAAACGGCCAGGCCGGCATCGTGCAAAACGTGGGCTACCCTAATCCCAACCACAGCCACTTCCGCTCAACTGAAATCTGGGAAACCGGCAGCTCCAGTGGCGAATTTCTGCCCACCGGCTGGATCGGCCGTTTTCTGGACAACGCCTGCGCAGGCATACCCGACGGAAAGGAAGCCGACCCTGTCGCTGTTCATGTGTCCAACGAGATGCCCCAGTCCTTCGTCTCCGCGCAAACCCACCCCACCTTCGGCCTCAACGGCAGCGGCGGGCGCGGCAATCCCGAAAACCTGGCATTTCTGGAAAAGCTCATCCACCACGAAGATCACGGAGCCAACGCCAACGTGTCATTCCTAAGGTCCACCATGATGGATGCCCTCGTGACCGACAAAAAAGTCCAGCGTGTCCTCGGCGGCTACAAGACCGAGGCGGGCTACCCCGGCACCCCGTTCGCCCAGTCCCTGCGCAACGTCGCCGCACTCGTCGCCGCCGGCATGTCCACGCGGGTTTACTTCGTTTCCCTCGGCGGATTCGACACGCATAGCAACCAAGCCAACACCCACCAGCGCCAGCTCCAGACGCTCTCCGATGGCCTCGCCGCGTTCCAGCGCGACCTCGTCGCCAAAAAGCTCGATTCGCAGGTGCTCACCATGACGTTTTCCGAGTTTGGTCGCCGCCCCAACGAAAACGAAAGCCGCGGCACCGATCACGGCACCGCCGCACCTCTCTTCGTCATGGGTTCGTGCCTGCAAGGCGGCTCCCTGCACGGCACCTCGCCTTCCCTCAAGCTCCAGCGCAATCAGGACGTAACCTTCACGACCGACTTCCGGCAGGTTTACGCCACCGTCCTCGACAAATGGTTCTCCTTCCCCACCGACAAGGTGCTCGGCAAGACCTACGAGCCGCTGACATTTATCTGATCGACGGAATATCCCGAAGTTGCCAGCCAGCTCTCCAGCTTACTTTCCGATACCAGAGGCGCGGAAGCCTATGGCGCGAAGCTTGGCCAGATCCACGATGTTGCGCCCGTCGAACACGAACGCAGGTTTTTGCATCGCTTCAAAAATCGTGGCGTAGTCGAGCGTTTTGAACTCGTCCCACTCGGTCACGATGGCGAGGGCGTGCGCACCCTTGGCCGCGTCGTGGGCGCTGGCTGCGACCGTCAGTCGCGCATTCGTCTGCCCTTTGCCCAGCACATCGGCAAGGATCTCCGCCTCGGGAACCTTCGGATCGTAAACAACTACATTGGCTTGTTCGACCAGCAGATCGCGCACGATGTTGATCGCGGCGGATTCACGAGTGTCGTCGGTGTCCTTCTTGAAGGCGAAACCAAGCACCGCGATGCGTTTGTCGGCCACGCTGTTGAACAGCGTGCGCACGATCTTCGATGAGAAACGCTGTTTTTGGTAGTCGTTCATCTTAACGACACTCGCCCAGTAAGCCGATACCTCGGGCAGACCGAAACTTTCGCACAGGTAGGAAAGATTCAAAATGTCTTTCTGGAAACAGGAACCGCCGAAGCCAACCGATGCCTTTAGAAATTTCGGACCAATCCGCGAATCCTTGCCGATCGCGTTGGCCACCTCGTCCACGTCGGCGCCAGTCGCCTCGCACAAGGCCGAGATCGCGTTGATCGACGAGATGCGCTGCGCGAGAAACGCATTGGCCACCAACTTGGAAAGTTCGGACGACCACAGATTGGTCGTGATGATGCGCTCACGCGGAACCCAGCGGGCGTAAACGCTCACGAGAGTCTCCACCGCCTTGTCACCCGCAGGAGTGCGCTCGCCACCGATGAGAACACGATCCGGATTCATCAAATCCTGCACCGCCGTTCCCTCGGCCAAAAATTCGGGGTTGGAAAGCACCTGAAAAGTCGCGCCGGAAGTATTGGCCGCGAGAATCTGTTGAATCGTCTCAGCTGTTTTCACCGGGATAGTGGACTTTTCAACGATGATTTTGGGCGTGGTCGCCACCTCGGCGATAGTCCGCGCCACCGACTCGATGTAACGCAGGTCAGCCGCACGCCCGGCGCCCACCCCGTAGGTTTTGGTGGGCGTATTGACCGACACAAAAATAATATCCGCTGCCGCGATGGTTTCCTTCACTGCGGTGGAGAAAAAAAGGTTCCGGCCCCGCGCCTTTTTGACCACATCGTCCAGCCCCGGCTCGTAGATCGGCAAGGTATCCGAATTCCACGCCGCAATGCGGGCCGCGTTCATGTCAACCACGGTTACTTGGATGTCGGGTGCCTTGAAAGCGATCATCGCCATCGTAGGCCCGCCCACATAACCAGCGCCAATGCAGCAGATTTTCATATTTGGAAGGAATCAATTTGTATCCCTTCTCGGGCGAATCCAAGGCAGATTTTAGCTGCACAAACAAAATGTCACCGCCATTTCAGGCTTATCTTCGCCCCAGCTGATAGGCTTTCCGGTAATCGCGAGGAGCCATTTTGAGTTCCTGCCGGAAACGTCTGGAAAAATAAAATTCATCCGCAAACCCAACCGCTCGCGCTACATCATAAACCGGCCTGTTCGTCTCAACCAGCAAACGACACGCTTCACGCATCCTAAGCTCCTGCAAATATCGCGCAGGCGGCGTGGGAACTACCTCGGCCCATCGCCGCCGAAAAGTCGAAGCCGACATACCGTGATGCCCCGCTATTTTTCCAAAATCTATTTCGCTCGCCAGGTCGGCCCTCACTTCGGCGAGCGCCGCTTGCAACGCCGGGACATCTTCCGCCACGGCAGTTTGATCAAGCCAAGTTTCCAGCACTAGGCGTTCACACACCCGATCAACGCGATCAACCATTCCCTCGGGATTGGGATCGTTGGCGAGCTTGGCTAGTTCCCCGATCTGGACATGAACGGCACCGAGGTCCCGTATAGGCCAGACGGGGCGCTCACGATCGATCAGACGATTCTCGCGAAATCTCGCCATCAGATCCGCATCATAAACGATATAGAGTTCGTCCCAATTTCCATTCACGCCCGTCGGTCCGTAATCCAGATGCTCACCCGGCCACTGCGTGATCACACAAGGCGCGCAGACCTCATACACGCGCCCTAACCTTCTAAATTCGCCCGCGCCTTTTAATATCATCGAAAAATTACATGTCTCAAAAGTTCGCTTCACCCAGTGATCTTTGCGCTCGATATAGGCCGCATTCGCCACAGGAAACGGCGAAGGAAACCGTCGAATATATCCACCCCAATGCTTGACCGAGAAATCCATGTTTTTGAAAAACCAATCCATTCCCCATGAAAAGAGAATAGATTATAGTTCTATATGCCACTAATGAATACTCACCGCGCTCTCTTTGTTACTGGTGGCTGGTCTGGCCATCAGCCTGAAAAAATCGTTCAACTTTTCGCCAGCCAGCTTCAAACCAAAGGTTTGGAGACCACCATCGAGACATCACTGGACTGCTTGTCTGATATCGCAAAACTAAAGACCTACTCGGTGATCTTCCCTTGTTGGACGATGGGACAGCTCACGCCCGAGCAAACCAAGGCGTTGGATGAAGCCGTCCGATTCGGCGTGGGGCTGGCGGGTATTCACGGCGGCATGGGCGACGCTTTTCGCGGCAACGGCCACTACGAATGGATGGTAGGCGGTCATTTCGTGGGCCATCCGCATGTAGGCGACTACACGGTGTGCATTAAGGATGCTGCCAGTCCTATCACGCGAGACCTGCCCGGTGTTTTCCCTTACCGATCCGAACAATATTATATGCTGATCGATCCCGCCGTTCATGTATTGGCGGACAGCCAGTATATTCATGAAGGTCGCGCCTGCACCATGCCGGTCGCCTGGATAAAAACCTGGGGTCAAGGTCGTGTTTTCTACAACGCACTCGGGCATGCCCCCGAAGAGTTCACCCAGTTTCCCTCGGCGCTTACCCTCACCACTCAGGGTATTCTCTGGGCAGCCGGTGTATTGTGAAATTCTTTTTCCTCGATGAAAATCTATAAAAAAACTTCCGATATCAAGGTAGGCGTCATCGGTTACGGCGGCGCCTTCAACATGGGCCGCCAGCATCTCAAACAAATGCAGGCCGCCGGCATGACGCCCGTCGCCGTTGCAGAGGTCGATCCCACGCGGCTGGCCGTCGCCACCCAGGACTTCCCCGGTATCGAAACCTACTCATCCGTCGCGGCCATGCTGAAAAAATCAGCGGTCAATCTGGTTGTTCTGATCACGCCGCATAACACCCACGCGGTTCTCGCCTTGCAATGTCTCAAGGCCGGTCGCCACGTCGTATGCGAGAAGCCGCTTGCGATCACCACCAAGGAGGTTGATGCGATGATTGCCGCCGCCAGGAAATCGGGCGTGATGCTTTCCACCTATCACAACCGCCACTGGGACGGCCGCATCCTTCAGGCCGTGGAAATCGTCAAAAAACAGAAGTCAATCGGCGACATCGTCCGCATTGAGGCCCACATGGGCGGCTACGGAAAGCCCGGTGATTGGTGGCGCTCCAGCCGTTCCATTTCCGGCGGAATTCTCTACGACTGGGGCGTTCATTTACTCGAATACTCACTCCAGCTTATCGACGCTCCCATAGTCGAGGTCAGTGGATTCAAACACGAAGGTTTTTGGGCTCCGCAAACTGTCTGGAAAAAAGACACCAACGAGGACGAGGGCTTTGCGGTTGTGCGCTTTAAAGGCGGTCAATGGCTCACGCTCGCCGTCACACAGATCGATTCAAAAGGCAAAGATGGCTGGGTCGAGATCACCGGCACCCGCGGAACACTCCTGCTCGACGGCAATCACTCTAAACTCTATCAACATATCGATGGACGCGCCATTACTACCCAGATGCCTAACCCCAAGGATGAGGGTGAACGCTACTACGAAAATGTGCGCGACCACCTTGTGCACAAGAAGCCGCTCGTCATCACAGCCGAGTGGTCGCGTCGGCCTATACATGTCCTCGACCTTGCCGCCCAAAGCGCACGCAAAGGTTGCGCCCTCAAATCGACTTACACCTAAGCGTGTGTCCCCCAAGCCTGAGTCCGCGACCAGCGGAATCAAGCCAGTCGCCGGGCCACCGCCACGAAGCGCCGGCCTGCTTCAACCAGATCTTTTTCGCCAAGCACACCAAAGCTAAGCCGGACAAAATTGACCGGCACATTATCGCCAAAACAGAGCTCGCCCGGCACATAAAGCACCCCCGCCTCAACGCACTCACAGCAGAAGGCCGAATCCAACCCCGTGTCGAATCCCGCCGGAGCCTCGAGCCAAAGATAAAGTCCGCCTCCCGGCACCTTCCATCTCCAACCGAGCTCAGGCAACCCGCCCTCGCTCAAAGCCGCGTGCAACACCTCCATCTTCCGCAAGTAGGCGGGCCGGATTACCGCGAGCTGTTTATCCAAGCCACCATCCGCCAACACCTGCTCGAGGATGGCCTGCGTAAAATTAGCGGTTCCGAAATCATGATGGCCGCGCACGTGCATCATCTTCGCGAGCAACTCCGGCTCGGTGCAGGTGCCGTAGCCGACCTTGAGACCGCTCGCAAAAGGCTTTGTCAGCGTCGAAAGATAGAGGCGGGGAAACGCCGCCCACGAGGGCAGGCTCAACACGCTGCGCGCCGGATGCGGCGTCTCATAATACAATTCCCGATAAGCCGCATCCTCCAGCACCGGCACCATAAAGCCCTCGGAGGTCAACGCCTCGGCCACCGCATTTTTCTCGGCCTCGTCGAGACTGCGTGCGGACGGGTTGGAGAAATAGCTTACGAAATAAACCGCCTTCAAACGGGATGATTCGCCGCGTGCCCGCATGCCGGCCAACAGAACCCGCAGCGCCGGGCCATCGATCCGTCCGGCGGCATCCAGCGGAAACGAACGCGCCTGCACGCCTAAACCGGTCAGTATTTCCAGAAACACAAAATAGCTGGGCCTGTCCACCAGCACGATGTCACCCGGATCACAGAGCACCTGCATGGCCAGATAGAGCGCCTGCTGTGAGCCGTTGGTGATAAAAAAATTATTCCGAATCAAGTCGGCCTGCAGCTTCAACCCGGGTTCCTGATCAAGTAAACGCTCCGCAAGCAGCGTGCGGAGTCCCGGCCTGCCTTGGTTGGTGCCATATTGGAGATACAGGGGTTCACCCGGCTGCGCTGCGAGCTTGTCAACAGCTGCCTGCACCGCCGCAACCGGCAAGGTGCAATTATCGGTAAATCCGGCTGCCAGCGAAAGCAGCTTTGGATTTCCCAACATCAAAGCCATCAACCGCGCAACGGTTGGCGGTTGCGCGCGATCGCCAAGGGAGGAAAACGAATAGGAAAAAGCGCACATGAGCGTAACTGAAACTTAAAAAAATCTCAAATTTCGACAAAAAAAGCGCAGAGGTTGCCCCCTGCGCCTTGGTAAATATCAGCCATCAATCAGGCAGGTGAGGGCGCGGGTGCATGAGTTCCGCCCAGCTCGTCAGAAACCTCTTTTCCGGCCGGTTTTTTGACGACCTTTTCATCGCCCTTCGGGAGCGCGGGCGGAATTTCGCGAATGACCGGGGAACGGATTGCCCCGGTGTTCAGAATTTCCAACACATGCTTGCCCTCGATTGTTTCGTGTTCGAGCAGCGCGGCGGCCACTCCATCGAGTGCGGTGCGGTGCGTCTTGAGGATTTCAGTGGCACGCTTGTATTGCTCGTCCACAAGGTGAAAAACTTCCGCGTCGATCTTGCGGGCGGTCTCTTCCGAATACGGCTGGCTGCGGGTAATCTCCCGGCCAAGAAATACCGTGTCGTTGCTCTCACCGTAAGCGATCATACCCAGAGGGCTCATACCCCAGTCGCACACCATGTGGCGGGCAATCCGGGTAACCTGTTTGATATCGCCGGAGGCGCCGTTGGAAATGTCGTGCAGAACCAGTTCCTCGGCAATGCGACCGGCGCAGCCGATGGCAATGCGGATTTCGAGGCGCTTTTTTTCCTGACAGAGAATGTCCTTGCTCGGGATATACATCGTGCTCCCAAGGCTGCCACCGCGCGGTATGATCGTGACCTTGTGCACAGGCAGGAGACCATCATCAAGCACGGCCGTGACGAGCGCGTGGCCGGCCTCATGGTAGGCAGTGAGTTTTTTCTCGCCGTCGTCCATCACACGGCGGCGCTCACGTCCGAACTGGACTTTTTCGCGAGCGTCATCGACGTCGATCATCTCAACCTTCTTCTTGTTGCGACGAGCGGCCAGCAGCGCCGATTCATTGAGCAGGTTGGCCAGATCGGCGCCGGAAAGACCGGGGGTGCCGCGGGCGATGACGTTAAGATTAACGTCTTCAGCCATGGTGATCTTGCGGGCGTGCACGCGTAGAATTTGCTCACGGCCCACGATATCGGGCAGGTCAACGTAAACCTGCCGATCAAAACGGCCCGGACGCAACAACGCTTGGTCGAGAACGTCGGGACGGTTGGTAGCCGCGATAATGATAACTCCCTCTGTGGTGTCGAAGCCATCCATCTCTACGAGCATGGAGTTGAGCGTTTGCTCACGTTCATCATTGCCGCCACCGAGTCCGGCGCCACGCTGGCGCCCGACCGCGTCGATCTCATCTATAAAGATAATACACGGGGCGTTCTTCCGGCCCTGCTCAAACATGTCACGCACGCGACTAGCACCGACGCCGACGAACATCTCCACAAAATCAGAACCGGAAATACTGAAAAACGGCACCTCGGCCTCACCGGCCACGGCCTTGGCGAGGAGCGTCTTGCCTGTGCCCGGAGGACCAACGAGGAGCAATCCCTTAGGAATCTTGCCGCCCATCTTTTGAAATTTCTTCGGGTCCTTGAGGAACTCGACAACTTCAGCAATTTCCTCCTTGGCCTCATCGCAACCGGCGACTTCGGAGAAGGTAATTTTATCGCGGTCGCGGGCCAGTAGCTTGGCCTTGCTTTTGCCAAAATTCAGCGCACCCCGGCCGGCTTGGCGGAGCTGCCGCACGAAAAGGAAATAAAGCAGGCTGATGACGAGAATGATTGGAAGAATCTGCGAAGCGAGCTGACTCCACACGTTGCTGATCGGCGGTTCCTCAAAAAGCTTGGTTTTTTGTAGCCGCTGCAACCCGTCTTGCGTAAGGCTGCCCGACGCGCGGAAAAGGGCTGTTTTGACACCATCCGCCTCGAGCACTGCTTCCTTGACCTTGCCTGTAAGCACAGTGCCCTCCGGACCGTAAGATCCGTCATGGCGGATCACTCCCGTCTCAACCTTGCCCTGATCAGCAAGGTCCATGACCTCCTGAATCTTGAGATTGGCGACAGGCACACCATGTCCTGGATTAAGATAAAAAAGAGCGAGCACAGCGGCTACGATCGAAAGCCATATCAAAGCGACTTTCAGCGGGAACCGGTCCGGCGGAAGATTCTTCAGGGGGCGGCGTTTGCTATCGTTTTTAAAATCAGGCATTATACGATTAAGACTTATCAAGGACCATTAAGGTTCCCGACTATAAGTCAATTAGCCGACTCCATTATTTGACGACTAAGTTCGCGGCCTACGGGGAGCCTTCTCAAAAAATAACCATCCTTTGCGAAGCACCGCAAAGCCGCTGCGCCCCAAACTGAAACGACTTGTCCTCCCCTGCTCCACCATTGTCATTAAAAGGGTAAAACCCTGGCGCGAAAGATCTCCGGTGTCATGTTGCAGTCCCAGCCAACGATAAAGGGCGCGCCGGATAATCGCACGAGGTTTGCCCGCAAGTGCCTTAATATCTAAACGTCCAGCGGCATCCAACGCCGCAAGCGCATCCACCCACGCCTCTAGCGCAGCATCATCCTCTTCCAGCAATTCACGCGACAAAGCCGCGCCCGCCAGCGCATCACGATCGCCGGCCGCGGCGCTCCAAACAGGCAGAACCTTGTGACGAACCCGGTTGCGAAAATAGTCTACCGTTTCGTTGCTCTCATCCTGACGCCACGCCCCGCCGGCTTTATGGAGCGCATCCTCAAGGGCTTTTTTTTGAAGGGTGATCAACGGACGCAGGTGAACGCGCCCAACTGGCATCACTTGCACAGGACGCGGCGCGGCGAGAGCAGCCGTGCCGCCACCCCGTGCTAGCCGCATCAACGCAGTCTCGGCGATGTCGTTTTGTTGATGCCCAAACCAAAGCGCCTTGATGCGCCGCTTCGAGAGTTCGCGGCCGAAAAATTCAAATCGCGCCGCCCGCGCCTCGGCCTCGCTTGCATCCTTGCGCGCCTGCTTCCAAGCGCCTGTAACGAAAGTCACCCCGAGCGCCGCGCACACCCGCCGGCAAAAAGCCGCGTCCGCCGTCGAGGCGCGACCACGAAGACGATGATTGAAATGCAGCACCACCAGTTCCGCACGCCGCTCTGGCCAATGCGTCCACAGTAGCAAAAGCAACGCGAGCGAATCCGCACCACCCGAAAACGCCACCGCCCAGCGCCGTTCCCGCACGCCGGCAGGCCCATCCACCCACCCGGTCGCCGCAGGATGCAGCCGAGTCATCTGCAGGCTTGCCGACAATCTTTGCGCAACCTCGGGCCATAGGATTTTCGAAGCGCCGGACATAAAATAAGACCGTGACTTCAACTCTTTAGGATGCACCGAAAATCCGCGGGATTTTACGGATCTCTTTTGTTACCCGGCTAAACCGGCGCTTGAAACCGTCGATCTCGAGTTCCAGCCATCCGGGAGACTCGATACGCTGCGGAGGAATAACCAACTGAGGACACAGCGCGCGAAACCGTTCAAGAGTCACCGGCATGGCGCGCTGAGATAGGTGAATACTGTCCCAGAAATACCACTGAATAGTCTTGTCTTGTCCATCGACCAAGTGCGGGAAATTCTCAAGAAATAGTGCGTCGCAGGATTCGCAACGGAGGCGCGCACCATCGTTGAAAAGTCGAGATGCGTGATTGCGCTCACGCCATGAGCCGGTGGTTACAAACGCATCCGCATCTTTCAACGCCCCACCACCGGTCGTGCGCAGTCGCGAAGGCACGACGTTATAAACAATGACGCGAAAGCCCCGCGCCACAATCTCGCGGACCACCTTGAAATATTCGTCCAGACACACTTCCACCACCTTTTCAATCGGCAATCCCCTCATGCGCGATTGTTTGACAAGATGGGCGCGACAGTCGATTTCGCCAAAAGAAAGCAGCACAAACCCGCCAACCGGAACCCGCATATCCAGCACCTCAAAAAGACGCTCCCGACCGCGCGTCTGCGTGCCGTGACGCGTCAGATTATAGGCAAGCGAACTACCGATTCGGTAGGTCTTGAACCAAGGCAACTGGTCGTCCGATTTCGCCGGCCAATCCGGTTGAATCCTATCCTGTCCGCTAAAAAAACAAACATGGCTGTCGCCGATGCAATAGACGACCGGCACCGCGCCGGAACCCGCTGCAGCCATTGTCTCCATGATCGGAATCCTACTCAGGCAAAACTGAGAAACTCCTTGCCAAAATACGGCACGAGCACGGTGGGAATTTTAACGCGTCCGTCTGCCTGAAGATTGTTTTCCAAAAGGGCGGCAAGCACCCGCGGCACCGCGAGTCCCGAACCATTGATGGTGTGAACCAACTCGGGCTTGCCATCCTTGCCGCGGAAACGGATCTGCGCGCGCCTAGCCTGGAAAGTTTCGAAATTAGAACAGCTCGACACTTCCAACCAGCGCTTTTGCCCCGCCGACCACACTTCGAGATCGTATTTCTTGGACTGGGCAAAGCCAAGGTCGCCGCCGCACATAAGCAGGACGCGGTAAGGCAGCTCGAGCTTGCGGAGCAGGCTCTCGGCGTCGCCGCGCAGTTTGTCGAGTTCGTCGTAGCTGGTCGCCGGATGCACCCACTTTAACAGCTCAACCTTGTCAAACTGATGCAAGCGGTTAAGCCCGCGCACATCCTTGCCGTAATTACCCGCCTCACGTCGGAAACACGGCGTGTAAGCGCAGCGATAAACCGGAAGTAACGCCTCATCGATGATCTCATCGCGAAAAAAATTCGTGAGCGGCACCTCGGCGGTCGGCACGGCATAGAACCCGTCCACGGGCGCCTCATACATCTGGCCCTCCTTGTCGGGCAACTGGCCGGTCGCGGTGGCGCTCGCGGCGTTCACAAAAATGGGCGGATTCACCTCAACGTAGCCGGCCTTACCGTTTTCATCCAAAAAGAAGTGCAGCAGCGCGCGGACCAGACGCGCGGCGTCTCCGACATAAAACGGGAAACCCGCGCCCGTGACTTTGGCCCCGCGCGCGAAGTCAAAAAGCTTGTCGAAGCCGGCAATCTCCCAGTGCGGTTTCGCGTGGGATGAAAGTGCGTTCACGTCGCCATGCGTGGCGAAAACGACATTATCCTCCGGGGTGCGGCCTTCTGGCACACTGGCATGGGGAAGATTGGGCAGCGTCATCATGGCCTGCTTCAACCGGTCTTCCATTTCCTTAAGGACAACCTCACCCTCCTTCACTTGGGCCGAAACCGCCTTCATCTCGTGAACTTTGGAGACGAACTCGGCGGATCCCTTTGGAAGCTTGGCCATCTCGGCGTTGGCCGCCTTTTGCTGGCCGCGCAGGCTTTCGACCTGCTGGAGTTTGATGCGCCAAGTCTCGTCCAACGCCAAAATGGCGTCGAGATCGACGACGAGGTGTTTTTTGGCGAGAGCCGCGCGAACAAGGTCCGGCGATTCACGAAAAAGCTTAGGATCGAGCATGAGTGGCAAATCCAACCTAATCCGGATCGTAAAATAAACATAATTTTACGATCGTTTACGCCATAATGCCTCAAACAAAGGACCGCCCCCACGAGAAATAACCTCTTAAAATCATGAAAATAAGATAGATAAAATAGTGGCATCCGCCGAGACTACCTCGTGCGCCAAGTGATTGTTTCGCTTGAGATATGATGGGAAACCTAAAACATAAGTTCTATTCGGAACCCATCATCTTTCGATAGCCTTTTTCAAGATGCCTTTCCCTCCCCTTTTTTCAGGCCTAATTAACTTGATAAAACCCAATACTCTATCCGAGACAAAGTGTAAACATGCATCACAAAGGCGAATGCGTAAGTATATTGCCGTCAAAGAGAATCCTTATTTAGTTAGCTTTCCTCGCACCGGTAGCCACTGGCTTAGAATGCTGTCCGAACTCTACTTCGAACGCCCCACTTTGGTTCGTCCCTTTCATTATCCGAACCGCACGGATTACCTTTATTTGCATCACCATGATGTCGATTTAAAGCTCCAACGGGAAAATATCGTGTATCTCTACCGGGAACCAGTCGCAACCGTCTATTCGGAGCTTAGTTACCATAACTCGGATTTAAACTCCGAGAGCGTTATTCGTGAAATAACCGACCTGTATGCAAGGCACGTTGAAAAGTGGCTTTGTCTAGAAAAATTCACCAAACTAAAGACGGTTTTAAATTACGAAAAACTGCAATCCGATCTCCCGTCCGAATTCCGCAAACTAACAGATCACCTTGGTCTTCCGCTGGACCCAATACGTCTGGTTAATGCAAGCTCTCAAATCACGAAGGAGAAGGTGAGGGCCAAGACCGTTCGGCATGACGATAAAGTGGTCAACGCAAAGGCTGACTACGCCGATAAGCGCTCGATCTTTACCGAAAAACATGGGGCCTTGATCCGGAGCGTCATGTTCGATACGCGTCCTAGGCTAAACGAGTTTTTTGCCCTTTAACTTGTAGGTTTGGCCAGTTGACTGTTCGAGCCCTGATCGGGCAATCGAGCAACAGCAACACCATTTCTACCACGAAAAACCGTCGTCCGAATCCGCTATATGGACTATTTTAAAAAACTGGCCTTCCGCAATCGGATGGTTGCCGCTTTCCCCTGGTGGGCAGACTTTAAAGAACACATCAAGTTCACCAAACATGCGCGCAAATGGCATAAAAAGGGGTTCAAACCACCGTTTCCATGCATGCTTAAGCGCGCCATAATCAAGACTGAGGCGGAAAAATTCAACGCATCCGTGCTAGTCGAAACTGGCACTTTCTTGGGAGACACTCCTTGGTTTTTTCGGAAACATTTCCGGAAAATTTTCTCCATTGAAGTTCACCCCTCTTTCGCACGTGCAGCCACGAAACGCTTCGCCGGTTGGCCCAACATAAAAATCTTGGAAGGTGATTCCTCGGCTCGACTGCCAGAGATCGTTCCCGCCGTCGATGGACGCTGCGTTTACTGGCTCGATGGCCATTATTCCGCAGGCATGACCGGTCGCAGTGATCACGATTGCCCAATATGGGGCGAACTCTCCGCTATCATCGGGAAAACCCCGGCTCCCTTTATCATCCTGATCGACGACGCCCGTTGCTTCGACTCCGACCCAAGCTACCCACCCATGTCAGAATTGGAAAAATTCACGCGTGAAAAACTACCGGGATGCATCTTCCGCGTAGAGACAGATATTATCCGCATTTACCCCTCAGTCTAACCCTGCGCAAATGAGTCAGGCCATCAACCCTCCCTCCGTCACTACGGATATCGTAAACATTATTTGCATCAAATGGGGCACCCGTTACGGGCCCCATTACGTCAACATCCTGCACCGCTCGGTCGCGCGTCACCCCAAACGCCCTTTCCTTTTTCATTGCTGCACCGATGACGCCGCAGGGCTAGATTCAGCCATACGCATCATCCCCTTTCCCGCAAACCCAGGAATCAAACGTGGCTGGCCAGACGTGTTGGTGAAACTGATGGTTACTAAGGATGGCTTCGGTGGCCTGAAAGGACCAACACTCTTTCTCGATCTGGATATAGCCATCATGGGCGACATAGGATGCTTCTTCGACTACCAGCCGGGCAAAAACTGCATCATCCACAACTGGGTGAAGGCCCGCAAAGAACTCCTCGGCCAGCGCCCGCACGTCGGCAACTCCTCGATCTTCCGCTTCGAGGCCGGCGCGTCCAACTACATCTACGAAACCTTCTTCCGCGAAATCCACCGCGCCGAGGATCGAACCATCTTCAACACCGAGCAGGCCTTCATGACCTACGCGATGAAGGAGGTCCACTGGTGGCCCGAAGAATGGGCGCGCAGCTACAAGCGCCACTGCCGTCCGGCATTCCCATTCAACCTGCTCTGCACGCCCAAGCCGCCCAAGGATTGCCGCATCCTCGTGTTTCACGGCCGCCCCGATCCCGACGAAGCCGTCACCGGCTTCAAAGGCCGCAAGCTTCATCACCACATCAAGGCCGCTCCGTGGATCAGCGACCACTGGCGGCTCTGAGCGGACGCGCGGCATGAACACCCCCGGGAATGGCTTCTGGGACTGCCTCGATGCAGTCCTCGTCATCAACCTCGATCACCGCACCGACCGCTGGGCCGAATTGCGCGAACATCTCGCGGGCATCGTCCCCGAGGGAAAACTTCACCGCGTCCCCGCCGTCCTCGGACGGGCTCTGCCCGGCTACGGAAATTCCCGCTGGTTTCGCCGCACCAAACGCGCGTCCACCTGGGGCGGCCGCGCCGGCTGCCTCCTCTCCCACCGCAACGCCCTCCGCCTTGCCCTCGCGCGTGGTTGGCAACGGATTCTCATCCTCGAAGACGACGCCCGCCTAGCCCTGCCGCTCGAGGGCGGCGCGGGCCGGGAACTGGCGGCCTTTATCATAAAAAATGGCTCTGCTTACGGCGCATTTTTCATGGGCTTCACCACCCCGAAAAAACCCGTCCGCCATCTGCTAAACTTAAAAAACGGTCCTGCTCTTTTCCAAATCGGTGGCTGCAGCACCACGCACGCCTACGTCGTCGATGCTTCGCTCTACGAGCCATTGCTCGCCCGCTTCCCCTCCGATGACGCGCAAGTCTGGGCTTGGCTGGCCCGCCATGTCGCCATCGACCGCTGGTATTCCCTGCACCTCGAACGACTGACACAAGTCGCGGCGCTTTCTCCGCAAGCGATCATCCAAGGCGCCTCGCTCTCCGACATCACCGGCCGCGAAGCAGACTATCATGACGAAACCGACGCGGACTTGCTCGCGCCGCTGCAATCCTCGCCCGCAACCTGGCCGTTTGCCCGCGCGACCGCTTGCTTCGCACGCTCGGCAGGCAGTATCACCCGCACGCTAAAAGGGTGGCTGCGTTTGGTGCGCGGCCTATAAACGTCCCTCCTCCGTAATGACGACCACCCACACAGGCGAAATCCGCGTGAAGTATTTTGGCAAGGGCCAGCCCAACTATGATCGCTCCAAGATCATCAACCGCTTTCCCGGTCGTGATGGTGTGTGGGGGCGCTGCCGCTTCATTTTCGATCTCGACTGCCGCGACTACGACTGGGTGCTCGTTTACGACGATCTCAACTCCAAGGAAGGCGGCGAACGCTTTTCCACCCGCGTCGAAGAGCTCGCCTGCCCGAGGGAAAACACTCTCCTCGTCACCACCGAGCCCTCCAGCATCAAGGTTTACAGCCATGCGTTCACATCCCAGTTCGGCGCCGTGCTGACCAGTCAGGAACCGTGGGCTATTCATCATCCCAATGCGATCTTTTCCCAGCCCGGCCTAACCTGGTTTTACGGGCACGATTACAACCATATCCGCGATAATCCCCCTGTCACAAAAACCGCCGAGTTCTCCACAGTCTGCAGCTCGAAGCAGCACAAGCACACGCTGCACAGCCTCCGCTACGAATTCACGCAGAAGCTCAAGGCCGTTATCCCAGAGCTGGAAATTTTCGGTCACGGCGTCCGCCCCATTGATAGCAAGACCGAGGCGCTCGACTCCTTCCGCTACCACCTCGCGATCGAGAACCATCTCGCCCCTCATCACTGGACGGAAAAGCTCTCTGACTCGTTCCTCGGCCTATCCCTCCCCTTTTACTTCGGTTGCCCGAACGTCTTCGACTACTTCCCGGAAGGCAGCGTCGTCCCAATTAACATCCGGAACTTCGACGATTCGGTTGAAACCATTCGCCGCACCATCCGCGAAAACACATGGGAAAAGCGCCTCGATCTCATTAAGGAATCTCGCCGCCGCGTCCTTGAGGAATATCACTTGTTTGCCGTCGCCGAAAAAATCATCCGCGAACGCCACCACCCCGGAGTTGGCACCAAAGGAAATCGTTTACTCAGCCGACGCGCGGCCCGTCATCAGAATGCCTGGACGGGAGTCAGCCACGTTCTCGAACTGGCGAACGCCCGCGTGCGAAACTTTATTGCGACCCACTGAGCCTCCTTCACAGGCTATTGCATTCCACCTATGTCTTTTTTCCGCAAACTTCGCCGCAGCCTACAAAAACGGTTCCGTCCCACCGATAGGGACAAGGTAATGCGTCGGTGGAAAGCCGATCAGGGCGACGCCAAACTGAGATTGGACTACGATCTAAACCGTGATTCGGTGGTCTTTGATATGGGCGGTTACGAAGGCCAGTGGGCACACGACATTCACGCCCGCTACGGATGCCGCGTTTTCATATTTGAACCTGTGCGGGCCTATGCAGACGCCATCGCAGCCCGCTTTGAAGGCAACACCGCCATCCAGGTGTTTCCATGCGGCCTGGCAGCCGCGACCCGAGACGAAACCATTGGCTTGTGCTCTGATGGGAGCTCTGTTTTCCGTCAGGCCGAACACACCGAAAAAATCGAACTCGTCGATGTAGCCCAATGGTTTAACGTCCGGGATATCGCCGAAATAGCCCTCATGAAAATCAACATTGAGGGAGGGGAATACGAACTCCTTGAGCGCATGATCGAAACTGGGCTCGCCAGCAAAGTCGTCAATTTTCAGGTCCAGTTTCACGACCTTGCTCCGGAATCGGCAACGCGCATGCAATCCATACAAAAACATCTGGAGGCCACCCATTTCCCGACCTACCAATATAACTTCGTCTGGGAAAACTGGAGACGTAAAAGCTAAACATCAGAGACCCGCCATCCTGGCAGGCTAGCGATTCCGCATCTTCCAGCGGTAGATCAATCCCCGTCCCCAGGATCGGAACGCCTTTTGTGATCGAATGACCACGGGTTCGGCGGGCGCATTTTGATGATGCGTCTCCGCCCAATGCGCAAAGCAGGCAAAGGGATTGTAATTGTTAAGCATGGCATCGCGGGCTACCGCGACCTGCTGACGCTCGCCCTCCGTCTCCGGAGAGTCCAACAAACGCTGGATAACCGCAGAGGCCTCGTCGATCGCCCTTGGATTGAGCCGCACAAAAGCATCGCGACTGAAATATTTTTCCAGATTAGGGCATCCCACATACAATGGAAAAGCCCAGCCCAGATAAGCGTCGGCTAGTTTTTCCGTCCAGTAATTCGGACTCTCGCAGTTTTCGAGCACGAGATGAAAACGATGAGGGAGAATCGCGTCCATCTTGTCGTCAATTGGCTGAAACCCGCGGCCATAGTGCACGATGCGATCACCAAAGCGCACCTTGAGCTCGGCCAGGAACTGCAACCGGCGACGCTGGCCTTCGGTGGAGGTCAGATTCGAGCACACGACTGATATGCGGTTTTCTTTTTCAGGTCTTTGAAGCGCCTTAAGATAATCGTAGCCAAAGCGAAAACCACGGGGATTGCCCCCAATGCCCACATGCCAACACATGCCCAGTGAACCGACTTCCAGTCGAGGATGCCGTGACTGATCATGCGAATCCACGATACGGTAGAACTGCCGATAAAAACCATCTGGATACAATTTTTTCTCCAAAGGCTCACCCGCTACGAAAAAAGTGTTTATAGGAGCGCACCGCATCCGATCAGACGGCCGCGCATTTCCATAAACAATCCAGTAATCCGCGTGAGTATCAACAGGAGGATTGATCTCAAATTCACAACGCCCCCAAGACGGTTTTCCACCCGGAGCCAGCAGCTCAAGCCGCTCCGGTGCATGATCCATGGTGACCACAACCCGAAGTTTATTGGACGTCATGGCATGAGTGCTCATTTGTTGTCTGGAATCTGTGTCCAACGGCCGGGCATCACAAGGGGAAGGCCAGGGGCTTCAGGTGCGAAAACACGCCGTTCAGGTCGGCCATCACCAAGCCATGCCCCCCACCAACTGAAAGAACTGTTTGCCACGATGGCATGACGGCACCGGGTCATCAGCCAAAGATCCGTAAATTCGTCGGCGGAATTGTGGTCGATAACCCGCACCTCGCTGTCGCCAAAATTCAAATTCACCCGCGGCCACGCGAGGTCATCCCCCAGGAGATAAAACCGAACATTTTTCCGATCGCGTCGCACGGCATCAATGGCCGCCTGATAATAAGCGGAGCTTAGGATCGGCGTGTAACGCACGCGGCGAACGTGCAGGAAAACCGATTCCCCCTTCTCCATCTCTAGAGCAAGCTCGCGGTTGCGGTCATCGACCGGCGCCGGAGGTGTTAATTCATGACGAACTAGGTCAGCATAATCGGCGAAATACTCCTCGTTCTGCCAATAACCCAGGAGCGTAATACGCGCACGTCTGGACTCCAATGCGGTGAGTTGCACGGTCGGCAAATGACGGTCCTCGGCTATGTAAGTGCGCTGGTCACGCGGCAAAAATTTGCTCATGAAGCGAAGGATTTTGTGACGAGGGTGCTTGAGAGTCGGCGCCACCCTCCACGATTCAGGCATGACGCCGGCTTTAATCGGCAACCGGTTCAGCCGATAGCTGCGACCATAGGTATCGTTGGTATAACCGCGGCGGTTATCCAGATAGAGCGTGCGTCCCGTGCGCAGAGCAAAAGCCCGTGCGGTCGCATAAATGAAAAGTTGGTTACCTAACCCGCCTTTGACTACGGCTATGATGGCGCGCCCCATGCGAAAACTTAAGCCTTATGATACTTTGCCGGGCGGCGCTGGATTCAGTTCCATTGACAGCATCACTGCATTCATCCAGGTGACGCAGACCAACTT
>JANXRL010000017.1 GCA_025352985.1 Verrucomicrobiota bacterium | reverse complement strand
GACGTCTTTCACGTCGCCCTTGAGCACGCCGCCCTGAATGGCCGCGCCGATAGCGACGACCTCATCGGGGTTCACACCTTGGTGGGCGGGCTTGCCGGCGAGCTTGTTGGCGATCTCGACGACCTTGGGCATCCGGGTCATGCCGCCGACGAGCACGAGCTCGTCGATCTTGGCGGAGGTGAGGTCGGCGTCCTTCAAGCAGTTTTGGAACGGCTTGATCGTGCGCTCGAAGAGGCTGTCGCAGACCTGCTCCATCTTGGCGCGGGAGAGCGTGACGTTCAGGTGCTTCGGACCGGAGGCGTCGGCGGTGATGAAAGGGAGATTGATATCGACCGACTGGGTCGAGGAGAGGGCTATCTTGGCTTTTTCGGCCTCTTCCTTCAGGCGCTGGAGGGCCATCGGATCCTTGCGGAGGTCGATGCCTTGCTCAGCCTTGAAGCTGTCCACGAGCCAGTTGATGAGCGTCTCGTCCCAGTTGTCTCCGCCGAGGTGGGTGTCGCCGTTGGTGGCCTTCACCTCGAAGACGCCGTCGCCGATTTCGAGAACGGACACGTCGAACGTGCCGCCGCCCAAGTCAAACACCGCGATCTTCTCGTCCTTCTTCTTGTCGAGACCGTAGGCGAGCGAGGCGGCCGTGGGTTCGTTGATGATACGGAGGACTTCGAGACCGGCGATCTTGCCGGCGTCCTTGGTGGCTTGGCGCTGGGCGTCGTTAAAATAAGCAGGGACCGTGATTACAGCCTGTGTGACTTTTTCGCCGAGGTAGGCTTCGGCGTCAGCCTTTAGCTTGCCGAGGACAAACGCGGCGATCTGCTGAGGAGCAAACTGCTCGGTTTTGTCGCCGACCTGCGCCTCAATAACGGCGTCGCCGTTTTTACCAGCCACTACTTTGTAGGGGAGATTCTTCGCTTCTTCGCCGACCTCGGAAAATTTGCGGCCAATCAGGCGCTTCGCGGAGAAAATCGTGTTGCGAGGATTCGTGACGGCTTGGCGTTTCGCGGCCTGACCGACGATGCGCTCGCCAGTTTTGGTGAAAGCGACGACCGACGGAGTTGTGCGGGCGCCTTCAGCGTTGGGTATGACCACCGGCTCGCCGGCTTCCATCACGGACATACAGGAGTTGGTGGTTCCAAGATCGATACCAAGAATTCGGCTCATAGTAATACACTGCATAGCAATACGCATTCCCGCAGACTAAATAATGGTATTATCAACTAATGTGTAGTGGCTTAAAAAATAATTGGTTCGAATCATTATCAATTAAACGCGTCCGTATAGCGACACTGTGTCGCAGTTTGGCGCTATTTAGAAACTCATCTACGGGCATTTGACACATTCAACCCTGTGCCGCTCTTTCTTTGGGCATAAGTGTGTCGCACAGCATCCGCATGAAACAAAGCCCCGTTCTCATCTTCGTCTTGGTCATAGCCGTATGTAGTTTGATTGCTTGGGGTATTCGAAGTCCTCGTAAGCCCCCATCATCTGGCCAACCCAAGCCCGTCGCCGTCCAACTTGCCACCGTCTCAGCCCGCGACGTCCCTCTGTGGCTATCCGGAATAGGCAATGTTCAGGCCAACAACACCGTGACCGTCCGCCCTCAAGTTAGCGGTCAACTGGAATCCATCCAGTTCACCGAGGGTCAGATGGTGAAAACCGGTGACATCCTCGCCCAGATTGATCCCCGGCCCTACCGCGCGGCCCTCGCCCAAGCTCTCGCCCAAAAAGCCCAGGACGAAGCGCGCCTCGCCAACGATCGGCGTGAATACGAGCGCATCCGAGTGCTCGTTGAAACCAACACCGAAAGCCGCCAACTCCTCGACCAACACACCTCCACACTCGCCCAATCCGCCGCACTCGTGCTGGCCAGCCAGGCAGCCGTGGATACCGCCCAGCTCAATCTCGATTTCACCACACTCCGCGCCCCCATCGACGGATGCACCGGCGTGCGCCTTGTTGACGCCGGCAATCTCGTCACCGCCAGCCAGAACACCGGCCTTGTCGTCATCACGCAGACAACGCCCGTCTCCGTCCTCTTCACTCTTCCCCAGCAAACGTTCTCCAATCTCCGCCACAGCATCATCGCCGCCGGCGAAAAGCCACTGGCGGTCGAGGCGACCGACGAAAACGGCCGCACCCTCGCCCGCGGCCACCTGCTCCTCGTGGACAACCAAATCGACCCGGGCACCGGAACGCTCCGACTCAAAGCCACCTTTCCCAACGACGACCAGACTCTCTGGCCCGGCCAGTTCGTGACCGCCCGCATCCTCGTCCAAACACTCACGAACGCTCTCACCATCCCCGCTGAATCCGTCGTGCCAGGCTTGGACGGACCTTTTGTTTACGTCGTGAAACCCGACTCGAACGTCGAGGCGCGCACAATCGCACTCGGTCCCAAGGTGGGCGATTTGACTGTAGTCATCACCGGTCTGTCTGCGGGCGAAAAAGTCGTCCGCGAAGGCCAAAACAAACTTCAACCCGGCGCAAGTATAGCGTCCGCCAAATTACCCCACCCCTCAGCGCCCGCAGCTTCCGACGCCTCCGCCCGATGAGCCTTTCGACTCCGTTCATACGGCGTCCCATCGCCACCACCCTGCTGACGATAGGCATCTTTATGGTCGGGCTCCTATCGTTTCCGCTACTTCCGGTCGCCCCTCTACCGCAGGTTGAATTTCCGACCATTCAAGTCTCCGCCTCGTTGCCTGGCGCGAGCCCCGAAACAATGGCCTCGTCGGTCGCCACCCCGCTTGAAAACAAACTCTCCCAGATCGCAGGCATTACGCAGATGTCTTCGACCAGCTCGCTCGGCTCAACATCTATCACCATCCAGTTCGACCTCGACGTTTCCATCAACGCCGCCGCGCAGGATGTCCAGTCCGCCATCAATGCCGCCGGCGGCCAGCTCCCCTCCCAACTCCCTTCTCCTCCAACCTATCGGAAAGTAAACCCTTCCGATGCCCCCATCATTATATTGAGCGTGCGCTCCGATGTGCTCCCGCTCACCACCGTCACCGATTTTGCGAATAACGTCGTCGCCCAGCAACTCTCCCAAATCTCCGGCGTTTCCCAGGCCAACGTCGTCGGCCAGCAAAAACCCGCCATTCGCGTGCAGGTCGATCCCGCCCGCCTCGCCTCTATGGGACTCGGCATGGACGACGTTCAAGGCGTCATCGCCCGCGCCACGGTCAACGCCCCCAAGGGCAGCATCGACGGCAAACACCAGAGCCTCTCCATCTACGCCAACGACCAGCTCACCAACTCGGCACCCTATAACGACCTGATCATAGCCTACCGCAACGGCGCCCCCGTGCGCATACGAGACATTGGCCGCGCCATCGACGGGCCGGAAAACATCCGCTCCGCCGCCTGGGTCAACGCCAAGCGCGGCGTAGCCGTGATGATATCTAAGGAAAACGACGCCAATGTCATCGCCACGATCGCCCGCATCCGCGCGCTGCTGCCGGCCCTCCAAGCCTCCGTGCCGCCAGCCCTCAAGATCGAGATCCTCGCCGACCGCACCGGCACCATCCGCGCCTCGGTCAACGAAGTTGAGCAACACCTCTTCCTGACCATGATCATGGTGACGGTAGTGGTGTTTCTTTTTCTCCGAAACATACGCGCCACCCTCATTTCAAGCGTGGTCGTGCCGGTCTCCATCGTCGCGACCTTTGCGGTGATTTACCTGCTCGGCTACAGCCTTAACAACCTCTCGCTCATGGCCCTCACCATCTCGGTCGGCTTCGTCATAGACGACGCCATCGTGATGCTTGAAAACACCTACCGCCACGTCGAGGCCGGCATGAAGCCCATGGAGGCCGCCCTGCAAAGCGCGCGTGAAATCGGCTTCACCATCCTGTCCATCACGATGTCCCTCGTGGCCGTCTTCATCCCCGTGCTGCTCATGGGTGGCATCATCGGCCGCCTTTTCCGCGAATTCGCCGTGACCGTCACCGTGGCCGTCCTCGTGTCGGCCTTCGTTTCGCTGACGCTTGTCCCCATGCTCAGTTCCCTGTTCCTGCGACCGCACCACCCGCCTTCAAGCACCACGGTGCGCGGCCGCCTAGACCGGGCGCTCGAGCGATTTCTCGCCGGCTTCGAATCAATCTACGCTGGCGGACTGGATTTTGTCCTGCGACACCAGCGGGCCACGCTCGTGTCGCTCCTGGCCACGTTTGCGCTCACCACCATCGTCTTCGTGCGCATGCCCAAAGGTTTTTTCCCTGAGCAAGACACCGGCTTCATCACCGCGACCGTGGAAGCCGCCTCCGACATTTCCTACGGCGGGATTTATGAGCGCATGGAGCAGGTCAATGCCATCATCGTGACCGATCCCGCCGTGGAATCATTTGCATCTTACGTAGGCGGCGGCAACCTCAACAATGGACGCACCTTAATCAACCTCAAGCCCCCCGGCAAGCGCGACCCGTCGCGCGTCGTCATGGCGCGGCTACGGGAAAAAATCTCCGCCATTCCCGGCATCACATTCTACCCACAGGCCCGCCAAGACCTGAGGATCGGCGGCATCTCCTCCAAAACCCAGTATCAATACACGCTTCGCGACGTGAGCTCCGACGTGCTCAACGCCTGGACTCCCCTACTGCTAAAAAAACTCCAACAGCTGCCGGAACTGCGCGACGTCACGTCCGATCAGGAATCAAACGCGGCCGCCCTCAGCATCCAGATCAACCGCGAAACCGCCTCCCGTTTCGGCATCGGCGCGGACGCGATCAACCGCGTCCTCTACAACGCCTTTGGCCAACGTCAGATCACCCAATTCTACACCGAGGTCAGCCAATATAAGGTCATCATCGAGGTATCGCCAGCATTGCAGGCCGATGTCTCTACCCTCGACAAACTCTTCATCTCCTCGCCCCTCACCGGCGGGCAGATCCCGCTCTCATCCCTGGTAACGATCGACACCCGCGCAACCAAGGCCCTCACGATCAACCACCTCGGCCAATACCCATGCGTCACCCTATCCTTCAACCTCGCCCCCAACGTGGCCTTGGGAGAAGCGGTAGCCGCCGTCGAAAACGCCGCCCGATCCCTTGCCCCACCCGCCACGCTCACCGCCAGTTTCCAGGGCGCCGCGCAAGCTTTCCAAGATTCCCTCAAGTCACAGCCTCTTCTCATCCTGGCCGCGATCATCACGATCTACATCATCCTAGGCATTCTCTACGAGAGCTTCATCCATCCGCTCACAATCCTCTCCACCCTGCCCTCCGCCGGCTTGGGCGCTCTGCTCACCCTCTGGGCGTTTGGACAGGATCTCGGCGTGATCGCCATCATCGGCATCCTTCTTTTGATCGGCATCGTGAAGAAAAACGCCATCATGATGATCGACTTCGCCATAGAGGCCGAACGCTCTCGCGGACTTTCTGCGCACCACGCCATTCATGAAGCCTGCCTCAAACGCTTTCGACCGATCATGATGACGACCCTCGCCGCGATGATTGGCGGTATCCCCCTCGCACTCGGCCATGGCGTCGGATCTGAACTCCGCCAACCGCTGGGCTACGCCGTCGTAGGCGGCCTCATCCTAAGCCAGGCGCTCACTTTGTTCACGACGCCTGTCGTGTATCTCTTTTTCGACCGCCTCGCCAATCGGCGCAAACTAGCCGCATAGCCGGAAATCGAAACTGAGGTAAAATCCATCCGAAGGTTGATTTCCAGCCCGGCACGCCCAGCTTTTCCGATATGGAAATGGAAATCGTGGTGCCCGACGAAATTCCCGTAATGACCCTGCCGAATCTGGCCTTTTTCCCGCAGGCGCTTCTCCCTCTTCACATCTTCGAGGCCCGCTATCAGGAAATGCTGCGCGACGTGCTTGCCACCAACCGACTCTTTGCAGTCGCAGGGCTCAATCCAAAGAGTGAACCCGGCCAGTTTGAGCCTCTCCACCGCATCGCCACCATCGGCATCGTGCGCGCCTGCCAAGGCAATAATGACGGCACGTCCAACCTGCTGCTGCAAGGACTCGCCCGCGTCGAAGTGCAGGCCATCACGGACGAACAACCCTACCGGCGCATCCGCATCAGGGCGCTCGCCAGCAACCCCGGGGCGGAGAACGACGAAAACCTTCGTTTACGCACCAGCCTCGCTGGCTTGATCACGACCAAACAACGCTTGGGCGGAAGGGTCTCGGACGATTTCACCCGCTTCCTGAAAACCGTGAAAGACCCCGAAGTCTTTGCCGATCTTGCCGCTTTCAGCATTTGTGAAGACCCGAGCCTAAAACAAAAATTGCTCGAAACGCTGGACGTGCATGAACGCTTGAGACTTCTCAACCGCCACCTTCGTGCAGAGGTAAACACGCTCAAGCTCTGTAAAAAACTCCAAGGTGATTTGCCCGACGATCGGATCGTCACCAATTAGGTTGATCCCTCTCCTCCAAATGCACCCAGCGGACTGCGACAAACGCACCATTGTGAGCATGAATGCTCTCCGAAGGATTTTCCATACTGTTATAAGCTGAACGCCCGGTCATCAGACTCGGAGACGCCCTCCAGCCAGCGCTTGATGTGAAAGCTCTCCTCCGCATCGATTCTCGGGAAATATACGTCCGTGAGTTCAGTCGCGATGTATCCAAAGATTTTGAATTTTCAGAAATGGAAATGAACGGTTGCGTTCACAAAACCCTCCCTCAGCTTAAAAGCACAACCAATTTTCATGGCGCACATTTTAGTGATTGAAGATGATGATTCCTACAGAGAAATGCTTCGCACTTCGCTTGAAGAACGGGGGCACAAGATAACGGAAGCCCGCGACGGACAAGAGGGATTAAAACGCTTTGTCGCAGACAAATTTGATCTGGTCATCACCGACATCATCATGCCTATAAAAGATGGCATTGAAACCATCCTGGCATTGCGGCGTATCGACGCCACGACCCGCATCATTGCCATATCAGGAGGCGGCCACCTCATCCCTGCTTTTAATTGTATCCAAATCGCCAAAGGTTTAGGAGTTCAAGAAGCCCTGGAAAAACCTTTCTCCATGGACACGCTGGCCGCATGTATTGAAGCCAGACTAGCCTGACTCAAGCTGCGATCAAAGATCATTTACGTCTGGCGTGCAGACCCATTTTTATACCGCTAAAAACATGGAGCCGATGGTCGGGATTGAACCGACGACCCACGCTTTACGAAAGCGTTGCTCTACCACTGAGCTACATCGGCATTAATTAGAAGAGCGGAAGAAACTCGCCGAAGCGATAACCGCAAGCTTCATTTTACCTCCTCGTCCCAACCGTGCCTCTCTCCACCGATCTTTTCGACTACACCCTGCCGCCCAACCTCATCGCGCAAACCCCTGCCACGCGACGCGATGACTCCCGCCTCATGGTCGTGAACCGCAACTCGCGCACCGTCTCCCACCACATTTTCGCCGACCTTCCACAATTTCTCAAATCGGGCGACACCCTCTTCCGCAACAACGCCGCCGTGCTTCCCGCACGCCTCCACGCCCAACGCCCCACCGGCGGCACCGTCGAGTGTTTGTTGCTCCGCCCCGACCCTGCCCACGGTGACAACACGTGGTGGTGCCTCATCCGCCCCGGTAAAAAACTTCCAGTCGGCGCCACCTTCGCACACGGCGATGATTTTACCGGCACTGTCCTCGCCAAGGACTCCGAAGGTGCCGGGCTCATCCGTTTCACGACTCCGCACGGCTCAATCACCGCCGTTGCCAACCGCCTCGGCGATGTGCCGCTCCCGCCTTACATTGAGCGCAATGGCAACCCTGCCGATCGTCCGCGCGATCTGGAACGCTACCAGACCGTCTACGCCGACCGCGCCCGTCAAGTCGCGGTCGCCGCCCCCACCGCCGGCCTTCACTTCACGCCGGAATTGCTGGCCGCGTTGACCGCCCAAGGCGTCGCGGCCTCCGAAATCACGCTTCATGTCGGACTCGGCACGTTCAAACCGATCATGAGCGACACGGTCGAGGAACACGCCATCCACCGCGAAATCTACGAGCTGCCCGTTGCTACCCAGCGTGAGCTTTTCCCCGCCACGCGCACCACTGCCGGCCGCCGCATCGCAGTGGGCACGACCAGCGTGCGTTCCATCGAGGATTTCCTCTCCCTGCACGACACGCCGGCAGCCCACACCCATCTCGCCGAAGCCGGCATTTTCATTTATCCACCGCGCATATTTCGCGGCGTAGATGCGCTCATCACCAACTTTCACCAGCCCCGCTCCACCCTGCTCTGCCTCGTATCGGCATTTCTCACCCCTGGCTCCACCGACGGCATCGCCTGGCTGCGCGAAATCTACGCTGACGCCATCGCCCGCGAATACCGCTTCTTAAGTTACGGTGACGCCATGCTGATCGAATAAAAACCAATAAGTAACTATTTTGGTTGCATATTAAATCCGCATCGTTTTGTTCGGAATCGTTCTGCTCATTCCAACACTCAATTGCCTGACCATACGAATAACATGAAAACATCCGTCAGATTCATCACCCTCGCTGCCCTCGCTCTCGGTTCCCTCGGTCTGTCCCGTGCCGCCGTTGAGACCTATACCATCGATCCGGTTCACTCCTCCATTGGCTTTACGATCCGTCACTTCGTGAGCAAAGTCTCCGGCAACTTCACCAAGGTGTCCGGCTCCATTGCGGTTGACCGCGACCACCTCGAAAAGAGCACCGTCGAGGCCACCATCGCCGTCGCCAGCGTCAACACTGCCAACGAAAAACGCGACGGCCACCTCCAGTCGGCCGACTTCTTCGATGCAGCCAAATTTGACGCCATTACTTTCAAGAGCGTATCTTGGAAAAAGACCGACGAAGACACCTTCGACGTCACCGGCGACCTCACCATCCACGGCGTGACCAAATCCGTCGTTCTTAAAACCCACCTCTTGGGCTTCGGCCCCGGCATGGGCGGCGCGCAGCTCTCCGGCTGGGAAATTTCGACGACCCTCAACAAAGCCGACTTCGGCGTGAACGGCCCCTCCATGCTCGGAAAGGCGCTGGGGGACGAAGTCGTCGTCACGATCAACATCGAGGCCGATTACAAAAAGTAAACGGTCCCGGTTTCAATACCAGGCCGCCTGTTGACCGACAGGCGGCTTTTTTACGCCCGCTCTAAAAGAAGCAAAACTTCTCCCTTTCGCACCGTTTCCCCGTATACCTCACCGCCATGACCGACGCCGAGATCCAGACGCTCATCGAGGATGCGACCTTCGACTACACGATGGGCGACAATGACGCCGCCCTCGCCAAGCTTGCCCGCGCCACCGAAGTCGCCCCGTCCGCATTCGAGGCTTGGCACGCGCTGGCCGAGATCAATTTCAACCTCCGCCAATTCGACGCCGCCCTCGCCGCCGCAGAACATGGCCTGGCCCTGCGAGCCGACGATCTGTTCATCAACACGACGCTTTCGCGTATTTGGATGGAAAAAGGCGACAAAGCCACCGCTGAGAAATATGGCGCAAAAGCGAAGATTCTCAGTTGGAAAGACCAGCTCACGAATCCCGATGAGCACAAAAGCGGCGTGCAGTAAGTTCGTATTTCACGACACTACCACCCCTCACGGCCTCAATTGACAGCCCCTAAAGAAGCTCCCTAGCCTTTCATCTACATGGAAAAGCCCGCCTACACGTTGGAGTTCGAGAAGCCCCTGCGCGATCTCAGCGCCCAGTTGGAGCAACTTCGCCAGCAGTCGCTTGAAAACAACCTCGACGTCGCCAGCGAGATAGCCGCCATCGAACGCAAGATATCCTCCACCCAGCGTGAGATTTACTCCAGTCTCACCCCTTGGCAGAAGGTTCAGATCGCCCGCCATCCCAAGCGCCCCTACGCCCTCGATTACGTCGGCATGATTTGCGAAGGGTTCGTCGAGCTGCACGGCGACCGCCAGTTCAACGACGACCGCGCCTTGATCGGCGGCACCGCCTTCTTCAACGGCGAGGCCATCATGGTCATCGCCCAGCAAAAGGGCCGCGAAACTAAGGAGAAAATCGCCCGCAATTTCGGCATGCCCCAGCCCGAAGGCTATCGCAAGGCCCTCCGCTTGATGAAGCTCGCCGAGAAATTCGGCATACCAGTCATCACGTTCATCGATACCCCGGGAGCTTATCCCGGCATTGGCTCCGAAGAGCGCCATGTTTCCGAGGCCATCGCGGTCAACCTCCGCGAAATGGCGATGCTCCGCGTTCCCTCGATCTCCGTCATTATCGGCGAAGGGGGATCGGGCGGCGCCCTTGGCATTGGCGTGACTGATCGCGTGCTCATTTTTGAAAACAGCTACTACTCAGTGATTTCCCCCGAAGGCTGCGCCGCGATTCTCTGGAAAGACCCCGCCGCCGCCCCCAAAGCCGCCGAAGCCCTCAAGCTCAACGCAGACCAACTCGAAAAACTGGGCGTCGTGGACGAAGTCATACCGGAACCATTTGGCGGCGCGCACAACGACTATGTGAAGGCCGCCGCAACCCTCAGTTACGCGCTGCAAAAGCACCTCAACGACCTGCGCGGACTCAAGGGCGAAACCCTGCTCGACTCACGCTACGAGCGCTACCGCCGCCTCGGCATTTACGAGGAAGAGGGCGTGGTTCACAACTGAGGCTGTTTCACAGACAAATAACGAAAGAGGCGGGCCGCATGGTCCACCTTTTCACTTTTAAATTAACGCCCGCCCGCGCGGCGCACCGTGATCAGCGTGACATTGGTCGCGCGCTTCGCGACCTCATCATACTCGACCAGCGCACCCGATATGCGCACGTCACCCTCGGCCACCTCGAAGCGGCGCGGCATACCGTCGATAAAACGTCCCAGCACCGGCGCAACCTCGCGCCCCAGCACCGACGCATAAGGCCCGGTCATGCCCACGTCGCACATGAAGCCCGTGCCTTTGGGCAGCACGCTGGCATCCGCCGTCGGCACGTGCGTATGCGTCCCGAGCACCGCGATCACCCGCCCGTCCAAGTGCCAGCCGAGCGCGATTTTTTCACTCGTGGCCTCGGCGTGGATTTCGACGAACACGCCATCCGCCTGCCCCGAGAGTTTCGCGAGCATGGCGTCGGCCCCCAGAAAAGGGCACTCGGCCTTCATCCCCATGAACGTGCGCCCCAGAAACGTGCACACGGCCAGCCGGAAGCCCTTCACGTTGACGATCACATGGTCGCGCCCCGGATTGCTCTCGGGCAGGTTGGCCGGACGGCAAACCATAGGGAAATCGTCGATCTCGTCCTCCCAACCGCGCTGGTCCCACACATGGTCGCCCAAGGTGATCACGTCGATGCCGATCGCCAGGAGAGACTTTGCAATGGTTCCCGTGATGCCGGAACCGGCGGCGGCGTTCTCACCGTTAGCCACGACGACATCCACGCCCAGTTCGGTGCGCAGACGCGCCAACCTTTCTTGGAGGATTTCCCGTCCCGGTTTTCCCACGATGTCGCCAATGAACAAAATCTTCATCACAGTGAATTAGGGAACACAACCGCGCGCCCAAACCAACCCCTAAGTGACTGTTTTCCACTCTTGCCTCCCAAGAGCCAAAACCGTTTTCTTTTTCCTTCTTTTGCCTTAACCCGCAACCATCATGAAATCGTCCACCTCTCCCGCGTCGTTCCCCAAACCTGAAATTGGCCGCGCCATGAACGGCGCCGACGTCGTCGTAGAATCCCTCGCCCGCGAAGGCGTGGACGTGATTTTCGCCTATCCGGGCGGCGCTTCGCAAGAACTTCACCAAGCCTTCGCCCGTAGCGACAAAGTCCGCGTCATCCTCCCCCGCCATGAACAGGGCGGCTCGTTCGCCGCTGAAGGCTACGCCCGCGCCACCGGTAAGGTCGGCGTGTGCATGGCCACCAGCGGCCCCGGCGCCACCAACCTCGTTTCCGCCATTGCCGACGCCTACATGGACTCAACCCCCATGGTCGCGATCACCGGCCAGGTATTCACCAAATACATCGGCAAAAGTGCGTTTCAAGAAACCGATTTCTTCGGCATGACCCTGCCGATCGTAAAGCACTCCTACCTCGTGCTCAACGCGACCGACCTGCCCCGCATCATCAAGGAAGCCTTCTACCTCGCCCGCACCGGCCGTCCCGGCCCCGTCGTCATCGACATCCCCAAGGACGTCCAGCAGGCCAAGCTCACGCCCGTTTTCCCCGCCACTGTTTCCTTCGCCAACCCGACCCTCGGCGAACTCCCGCAGGCCACCGACGACGAGCTCAAGCGTATCCTCGACCTCATTTCGACCGCCAAGAAGCCCGTCCTTTACGTCGGCGGCGGCCTCATCTCGGCCGAAGCGCACGCGGACCTGAAGACCTTCGCAGAAAAGACCAACATCCCCGTCGCCACAACCCTCATGGGCATTGGCGCATTCCCGGAGTCGCATCCGCTCTCGATGCGCTGGTTCGGCATGCACGGCGCGGCCTATGGCAACTGGGCCGTTGACCAGAGCGACCTACTTCTCTGCTTCGGCGCGCGCTTCGACGACCGCATCACGGGGGACGTTTCCAAATTCGCCGCCGCCGCGACCATCGTCCACATCGACATTGATCCGTCCGAGCACAACAAGAACAAGCGCGTCCAGTTCCCCGTCGTCAGCGACATCAAATACGCCCTCAAGCGCCTCAACGAACTGATCGCCGCCGCCAAGTTCTCCGCGCCCGATACCAAGCCCTGGCACACGCAGATCGACGCCTGGAAACGAGACTATCCCTTCAGCTTCGAAGAGAGCCGCCACATCATCCCGCAAGAGGCGATCAAGACCCTCTACGAACTCACCAAGGGCGAGGCCATCATCGCCACCGGCGTGGGCCAGCACCAGATGTGGGCGGCACAATTCTACCAGTTTGACGAGCCGCGCCGCTACATCAGCTCGCTCGGCCTCGGCGCCATGGGCTACGGCTATCCTGCCGCGATGGGCGCGAAAGTTGCCTGCCCCGACAAGCAGGTCATCGATATCGATGGCGACGGTTCCTTCCTGATGAACATCCAGGAACTCGCCACCGCCTGCGTCGAGAAGATCGCCGCGAAGGCGATGATTCTAAACAACCAGCACCTCGGCATGGTCGTGCAGTGGGAAGACCGCTTCTACGGCAGCGTGCGCGGCAACACCGTTCTCGGCCATCACGACAACATCGGAAGTCCCGACAATCCCTCCGGCCTGTATCCCGACTTTGTGAAGGTTGCCGAGGGCTTTGGTGTGAAGGGCCGCCGCGTCATCAAGAAGAGCGAGCTCCGCGAAGCCATCCAGGAGATGCTCGACCATGACGGTCCCTACGTCCTCGACGTCATCGTGCCCTACACCGAGCACGTGCTGCCCATGATCCCCGCCGGCAAAACCGTGAAGGAAATGATCCTCAAGTAAGAGAACCCGCCGGCGCCACGCGTGCCAGATTTCAAAGCCCGGTGCGGAAACGCCCGGGCTTTTTCGTTTTTTCCGATGTAGGAGCCCGTTTACGGGCGATTCGGAAATCAAACGATCTCACCCACCACGCATCGCCCGTAAACGGGCTCCTACATGGACCAAAGGGAGCCGGCCTCCGCCCGCAAAAAAGCCGCGCCACCCGAAGGTGACGCGGCTTTGGGAAAAACACAGGCGAACCTGCGGCGAACTCAGGCCGTCGGAACGGTCTGGATCGTCTTGAGGATGCGGGACGCGATCTCGTAGGGATTACCGGCGGAGTTCGGACGACGGTCCTCAAGGTAACCCTTGTAGCCGTTGTTCGCGAAGCTGTGCGGCACGCGGATGGACGCGCCGCGGTCGGCGATGCCGTAGGAGAACTTGTCGATCGACTGGGTCTCGTGGAGACCGGTGAGACGCAGGTGGTTGTCAGGGCCGTAAACCGCGATGTGCTCGGCCGTGTATTTGGAGAACGCCGCCATGAGCTTCTCGAAGTAGTCCTTGCCGCCGACTTCGCGCATAAACTTCGTGGAGAAGTTGGCGTGCATGCCGGAACCGTTCCAATCCAAGGGCTCGGAGTAGGCGCCGAGAATCGGCTTGCAGTGGAACTCGACGTCAACCTGGTATTTTTCGCAGAGGCGGACCAACAGGTAACGAGCCATCCAGACTTCGTCGGCGGCCTTCTTGGAACCCTTGCCGAAGATCTGGAATTCCCACTGGCCCTTGGCCACTTCGGCGTTGATGCCTTCGTGGTTGATGCCGCATTCCAAGCAGAGGTCGAGATGCTCTTCGACGATCTGGCGGGCGATGTCGCCCACATACTTGTAACCCACGCCCGTGTAGTAAGGACCTTGGGGGGAAGGGAAACCGCCTTCGGGGAAACCCAGGGGGCGACCGTCTTGATAAAGGAAATATTCCTGCTCGAAGCCGAACCAGGTTCCCTCGTCGTCCACGATGGTGGCGCGAGAATTGGAGGGATGCGGGGTCTTTCCGTCCGGCATCATGACTTCGCACAGCACCAACACTCCGTTTTTGCGGGTCGAATCGGGATAAACGGCGACAGGCTTCAGCACGCAGTCGGAGCTGCGACCTTCGGCCTGCTTGGTCGAGCTGCCGTCAAAGCCCCAAAGGGGAAGTTCTTCGAGCTTCGGAAAGCTGGCGAATTCCTTGATTTGAGTTTTGCCGCGCAGACCGGCCACGGGCTTGTAGCCGTCGAGCCAGATGTATTCCAGTTTGTATTTAGCCATAGAGTTAGGTCGTTTGGGTGAGGTTTTACGATGTGTTCCCGAAAGCAATTGGGCTTCCTGTAACACAGACATAAACGCGAATTTCACATGAGCACCTTACATGCCATAGGCAATCCGAACTTGGCGACGCTTCATAGATTTCAACAAAGTCCAATTCAGACGCCTACAAGCTGTGAAAACTCCCGCTTGCCAGAACCACACCTCGGACGGATGGTCTGGTCGCGTCACTCATGCACGAAGTCAAAGACACCGCCCGCGCCCTTGTGCGCATCGGCTATGACGGCCGGGTTCACAAGACCTTTCGCGGCCATCAGGCCAAGGAGCGTTTCGACAACGAGGTCCTTGTGCTCAAACATCTTGAACAAAAAGGCTGCGACTTCGTTCCCCGTCTTCTGGAGGTCGAGCCCGAGAACCTTAAGTTTGTCACCACCAACTCCGGCACCCGCGTGGATCACCTGAGTGATGCGCGGATGAAGGAGATTTTCGCCGAACTTGAGGAATACGGGGTCCGCCATGATGACGCCTTCAAGCGCAATATCACCTATCGCTCCTCCGATGGCCGTTTTTGCATCATCGATTTCGAATACGCCACCCTCCTTGACGGCAGCAACCACCCGCCCGCACAAACCGGCTGAATCCGTGCCCAATTTTGGCCATCATTCCCGCCGCACTGCTCAAATATGAGCAAAATTCATCTTAATTAAGCTGCCATGCCCCCACCCCCCTTACCCACCGCCCCCTCTGCGCGAATCCTATGGTCCGGGCTTACGGATAAAGGTCCCGTCCGGCTGAACAACGAGGATGCCTTCCTCGGCGTGACTTTCGACGGCCACGAGGTTCGCTATCTGGGCAAGACCGGCGTGGCTTCCATGTCCTCGTCCGACTTTGTGTTCGCCGTAAGCGACGGCATGGGCGGAGCCAAATCCGGCGAATTCGCCAGCCGCATCGCCGTCGAAAAAATCACCCAGCTTCTTCCCAAAAGCTACCGCCTGTCGGCCAGCGGCATTTCCAGTGGATTTCAAGATCTGTTGACGGAACTCTTCGAGGCGATTCATCACGAGCTCCTGAAGCTGGGCCAGGCCTACGAAGAGTGCGCCGGCATGGGTGCGACGCTCAGCCTGTGCTGGTTTTCACCCGAATGGATGTATTTCGCCCACATCGGCGACAGCCGCATTTACTACCTCCCGAAAGAAGGCGGCATGACCCAGATTACCTACGATCACAGCCAGGTCGGCTGGATGCGCCGCGCCGGCCAGCTCAACGAGCGCGAGGCCCGCGCTCACCCGCGGCGCAACGTCCTCAATCAGGTTCTAGGAGGCGGCAACCCGTTCATCGATCCGCATATAGGCGCGGTCGGCTACCGGCCCGGCGATCATTTTGTCATCTGTTCCGACGGCCTCGTGGACGGCCTTTGGGATCACCATATCGAGACCACCGTTCGCACGCCCCCACCGCCTGAACAGGCCACTCTCTCGACCGCGCAACTCCTCATCAACGGTGCCTTGGAAAACGCCAGCCGCGACAACATCACCGCTGTCGTCGTGGAGATACTCTCCGCCACGTCCTGAGCGCACGTTTCCTGCTCTCAGCTCTAACCTCTTAGCTCTCAGCATTCCCGGCCATGACCCGCATTTTCGTTTACGGCACGCTCAAACGCGGCTGCAAAAACCACCACCATCTCGCTGGCCAAATCTACGGCGGCGAAGCCCGCACCGCGCCGGGTTTCCGCCTCTACCATCTCGGCAGTTATCCTGGCATGACGGCCGACCCGGCTGACCTCGAAGGCGTCACCGGAGAACTCTGGGACGTAAATGACGCCGCCCTCGCCCGTCTCGACGAATTTGAAGGCGTGCCCGAGGGCCAGTATTGCCGTGTATCCGTGCCCGTCGCAAAGCCCGCAGGAACCCCTCACGCCGACACCTACCTTTACGCAAAATCTGTCGAAGGCCTGCCCTTGATCGGCCCTACGTGGAGCGAATAACTTCAGGCGCCGCCGCCGGACGATTCCTCGTCCACCGTGTAAACATGCGCCGCATCCATTTCGGCCTGCGTATAGCCGGCGACAGGTGGTTCCAGTGGCGGCAACGCCTTCACGAGCTTCATCGTCTCCACGCTTACCGTCACCACCTGGCCGACGAGGCGTAAAACATACTCCTCGTCGTCCGCCCGGTTCGGGTCGCTCGTGATCTCGCCCCGCTCGTCGCGCTCCACGCGGTATTGGTCGATCACCCATTCCAGCGCCGAGCGGTTGCCCAGCCGATACTCGTGCGCCGCCGCCGGGATGCCCGCGAGCGCGAGGTAGTCGTTGTAAACGAGCGACGCCTTGTCCTTGGCCAGCTTCATGCGCTCCACCCGCAGGTCGAGCTTCGCGCCGGGCGTCTCGACGCGCTTCAATTTAAATTCCTTCTGCGACTCATAGCCGGTGTGCAGCGCGGCGAGCTTTTCGCCCGCCTTGGCAAACGCGGCGAAGTCGTCGGCAAACGGGATGCGCGGCAACTCGCGGCGCAGGTTGGCCGCGTATTTCTCGCGATACTGCGGATGATGCAGCACCGCGTAAACGTAGTGGAAAATCGCCGCCTTGGTGACCTTGGCCTGCGGGTAACGCGCCTTGAACTGCGCCAACGCCCAGTCCGTCACGTTGTCCCGCCGACTCCCGCCGTCTGAGTCGTAGGTGTAGAGGGGGAAGCACTGTGAGTCACCGGCTAAATGCAGATCAGCGATGGAGCTAACTGCCAGAGCTTGAAATGGCCGAAATGAGCCTGGACCCGACACGCAGATGCACGAGTTATCTGCTTTCGAAGATCTACCAATTCGCTCGGCCAAACCTGGGCGATCAATAAGCAAGGGATCTAGGTAAAGATAACGATTGGTGAACGGTCGATAAGTGGCTGAACAAATTCTCTTTTTATCATACTCAACGAGTAGCTCGGCTCGCAGGTTGTTTTTAAGACCTTCGCTCCATTTCACCTTCTCGTAGCGCACGAAATTATCGGTCTGTTCAGGTCGTCCTTTCATTTTCCAACGCACAACCTCCGCGTTATAATCATCACAGAATTGCTCCACGCGCTGCGCTAAGCGTTCATGGTCGAAGTCATAGACGACTGAATCCCGATTGGTTGAAACCCCGAGGAAATAAGTGCGAAAGATCGCCTGCGCATCGAGACTATCAAGCGCCTTGGTTTTTTTAGAACTGATCGGAATAAATTTATCAAACCCGGCACTTTCTCCATCGTGCAACCAAGAGTTTCGTGCGTCAGGTTTGAGCGTCCGCCACCTCACACCGGCGACACTTTGCTTCTCTTCGAGCCACTCCCATTTCCGTTCCTTCTTCCAGTCATCGCCGAGGGCGGCATAGCGAATGACGGCCTTTCGTTTCTTTGACTCTTTTTGTTTGTGGCGGACAAAAAGCGCTATGCTCACTCCAACTTGGATGCCAAAGACGTTGTGAGTTGTGCCTGAGAGCTTCGGATTCTTTCGCACATTGCCGCCAAGATCGACAACGTAGATAGCATCGAAATCCTGTGCGAGATGGAAACGGACGCCATCAGTGGCAATACCATCGAGATAACCTCCGTTGGTCACCAAGGCGACGATGCCTTCTTCGCCTATCCGGTCACTGGCCCAGCGTAGAGATTTGATGTAGGGATCGCTCAGTTTATTGAGCAAGGTCGCCTTAGAATCTGCCGCATAGGTATTTTTGATCCGCCCATCGAGCCGGGGGTATTTCCGGTTCTTGTTGTTGTCGTTCTCGTCTTGCTGGTTCGCGTTGTAGGGCGGGTTGCCGAGGATCACGCGGATAGGCGCCTTCTTTTGCGCGTTCACGCGCTCGGTGTTGGCGGCGGTCATGAACTCAAACTCCGTGTCGCGCGGCTCGGCCAGTTCAAAGGTGTCCACCAGGCACAGGCCGGGGAACGGCTCATACTCGCCCGTCGCCTCGAAATACTCGTGCTCCAGGTTCAGCGCCGCGATGTAGTAGGGCAGCAGCATGATCTCGTTGGCCCACAGCTCGCCGAGATATTTTTTGCGCAACGCCGTCTTGGGCAGGGCGCGCAGGAGGTGGACGAGGAAGTTGCCCGTGCCGGTGAACGGATCGAGGAAGTGGACGCCCGCGTCGCCCAGCCCCTTGCCGAACTCCGTCTTCAGCAGCTCGCGGATGCTCTCGATCATGAAGCCCACGATGGCGGGCGGCGTGTAAACGATGCCCATCGTGTCGGCCACCTTCACGGCGAAGCCCTGGAAGAACTTTTCGTAAACCGTGTTGAGGAACTTCTGCTTCTCCGAAAAATCCTCCAAGGTCGCGGCGGCGTGCTCAATGGCGAGGTAGAAGCGGTCGAGTTTTTTAAGAAAATCGGCCCGGTCGAAATGGCCCGAAGCGAGGGACTCGATCACCTTCTCAATCTCAACCGCGACGACGTTGCGGCGGATGAAGTCGGGATTGCGAAAAACCGAGGTGAAGAGACGCGCGGTGAGCAGGTGCTGGATGAGCATCTCCTCGACGGCCTCGACGGAAAGGCCGGGGTTGATGGCGGCGCGGCAGACTTCGGTGAAGTCGTTGAAAGCCGCCACGAACTTCTTGTTGGGTTGCGTGCCCTCCGCGCCGCGCGCCCGGCGGATAAGCGTGCCTAGGCTGGCCCCAAGCTCGGCCACGCGCTCCTTGAACTCCTCGGCGGCGCGCGCCCAGTCGGCGATGGCGGGCTCCGTGTAGCTAAAGAACTTTTCCAAAAGCTCGACCAGTTGCTCGGGCTTCGTATCGAGATAGTAGTCGAGCACGACCTTGCCGTCCTGCACGAGGATGGCGCGGCGGGGCTGCCAGAAGAGGATGTTTTTGCCGGGGTAGCCGAGCTTGAGCTTGGCGACCATCTCGCGCTTGAGATCGTCGGCATCGTCCTTGGCCTCGATCACGCCGTGGACGAGGCGGTAGGAGTCGAGCAGCGCACCGTCGAGCTTGAGGGGGACGGTGCCCTTGCGGGTGAGCGCGTATTCGCGCACGAGCGTCCAGCCAAGGGGACCGGCGCCGGCCTCGATCAACTGGTCAAACGCCGCCCGCACGGCGGATTCGTGAGCCGCCCCGACGTTGGCCAGTTGCGAGAGCGCCAGATAATAGGCGCGCACGGCCTTGTGCGTGGGTTTGAGGGCGAAGGGCGCGGACATTGGCGAAGTGCGGCAACGATGCAGCGACGGCGGCGCGGGTGGCAAGCGCTAGTCGGCGCTACTCCTTAAGAACTTTGCGGGGCACGCGGATGACCTTCGTCCACTTGACGGCGAAGAGATCTCCCAACGTCTCCCGCACGTCGTCGGGGAGTCGGTTCACGAGGTCGCCGAGGGTGGGCAGGTCTTTTTTCTCCGCTGCGGCTTCGGCGGCCGCCTCAGCCAGCTCGCGCGTCGCTTTGGAATTCAACGTCTCTCCTCGCTCCGCCACTTCCGCGCGCATCGCCGACTCCGCCGACGCATCGGGCCACACCGGGCCTTCCTCGTCAAACGTCGGGGCGCCCGTCGTGCCCGTCGTCGCTGTCGCCGCAGCGATCGCCGCCACCTCAACCGACGGAATATGCGGCTGAACCTCGTCTCCACCATCCTCGTCGGGCGCGTCCTCCGGCGGATTCGTTATCAACGGCTGCGCGACACGATCCGCCTCAAGCACGGCCGACAACCGCATCTCCAACCGCTCAATTAGCCCTTTTTTTTTTCGCCGCCCGCGTCGGAAGACGCCGCGACGGCGGGGGATTCGTCCGCCAGCGCGGCGAGTTCCTTGATGAGCGAATCAATCGCCCGCGAACGGCTCGCGTCCACCGCCTTAAGCAACGTCACCTCGAAATTGATTTTCTCGGATAACCCAAGCTTCACGCCGCCCTCGCCCTCGCGCAGACCGTCGAGCAAGCGCGTGAGCTGCTCCGTCGTGAGGGCGACGCCGCCCAGAATATCCGTGCGGCCATTCTTCGCGATGGCGTCGAGCAGCGCCTGCCGCACGAGCGCCTGCAAATCGGTGAGCAGGCGCACGAGGTCGCGTCCGCTTTCGTCGCACTCGTCCACGATTGAGATGATCTTCTTGTGGTCGCCCGCCGCGACGGCTCCGGCCAGCGCCGTGATTTTCTCGGCCGAGACGAGACCGTAGACATCCAGCACGTCCGGCTCGGCGATCTGCGTGCCGCAGAACGAAATCATCTGGTCGAAAATCGACTGCGCGTCGCGCATGCCGCCGTCCGCCATGCGCGCGATGCAGGCGAGCGCGGCGTCGGTCACCTGTATCTTCTCGTCGGTGGCGATCTGCTTCAGGCGGCCCACGATCAGGTTGTCCGGAATCGGCTTCAGGTCGAAACGCTGGCAGCGCGAAAGGATCGTCGGCAGCACCTTCTGCACATCGGTCGTGGCAAAGACAAACTTCACGTGCTCGGGCGGCTCTTCGAGAGTCTTCAACAGCGCGTTGAACGCCTGGTTGGAGAGCATGTGAACCTCGTCGATGATGTATATCTTGAACTTCCCCTGCGTTGGGGCGTAGCGCACGTCGTCACGCAGGTCGCGGATCTGATCCACGGAGTTGTTAGACGCGCCGTCGATCTCGATCACGTCCATCGACGTGCCCTCGGTGATGGACTGCACGGCGGGGTCTTTCGGATCGAAGTCGGCGTTGGGCCCGCCGGTGCAATTGAGCGCCTTGGCAAAGATGCGCGCCGTCGAAGTCTTGCCCGTGCCGCGCGGCCCCACGAACAGGTAGGCGTGGGCGATGCGGTTGCGCGCGATGGCGTTTTTCAACGTGCGCATCACATGGTCCTGCCCGACGACGTCGTTAAACGTCTGCGGGCGCCACTTGCGTGCGATGACTTGGTAGGACGAAGACACTGCGCGCTAGTGCAAAGCGGATCGCGCCCGGTGCAACTGAAAACTCATCGCGCCCGCACGGTTGACCTTCCCTGCCCGCCGCCCCACCTTGGACCTCCCCTTAATGGCCGACTTTCTCGACAACACGCCCTCCGACTCCAAACGCTGCGAACGCGCCTTCCTCGTGGGCGTTCAGACCCACGACATGGCCGACGGTGAAGGCGACGAACTCCTCACCGAACTCGTCGAGCTCGTGGAAAATCTCCGCATCGCCGTCGTCGGCAAGATCCTCGTCAAACTCCGCGCCCCCACGCCCGCCACCCTCCTCGGCAGCGGCAAGACCGAGGAAATCATCGCCGAGGCCAAGGCCCTCAACGCCGACCTCATCGTCTTCGACGACAGCCTCTCCCCCGCCCAGCAGCGCAACTGGGAAAAAGCCTCCGAGCTCGCCGTCATCGACCGCGAGGAAGTCATCCTCGACATCTTCGCCGACCGCGCCAGCACCCGCGAAGCCGTCCTCCAAGTCGCCCTCGCACGCATGCAGTATTCGTTGCCCCGCCTCACCCGCGCCTGGACCCACTTGTCCCGTCAACGTGGCGGCGGTGGCGGCGCCGGCATGGGCGGCGAAGGCGAAACCCAGCTCGAACAAGACCGCCGTCTCGTCAACGACCGCATCACCCGCCTCAAACGCGAGCTGCTCGACGTCCGCAAACAACGCGGCGTCCAGCGTCACAAACGCCAGCGCGTGCCCATTCCCACGGCCGCCATCGTCGGCTATACTAACGCCGGCAAATCCTCTCTCCTCAACGCCCTCACCGGCGCGCATGTCCTCGCCGAGGACAAGCTCTTCGCCACGCTCGACCCGACCACGCGCCAACTCCAGTTGCGCGGCAACCAGAAGCTCCTCGTCACCGACACCGTAGGCTTTATCCGCCGCCTTCCGCACGGCCTCGTCGAAGCGTTCAAGGCCACGCTCGAAGAGGCGCTCGTCGCCGACTTCCTCATCCACGTTCTCGACATCACCACGCCCAACCTCGCCGCCCATCACGCGACGACCCTCGGCGTGCTCAAGGAACTCGGCGCGACCGATAAACGCATCCTCACCGTCTTCAACAAAGTGGACGCCGCGACCGAGGCCCACATCCACCGCGCCCGTCTGCTCGCCCCCGACGGCCTGCTCATCAGCGCGCACTCGGGCCAGAACCTCGACAGCCTCGTTGACCACTGCATCGAGCTGATCGCCGACGAGTTTGGTTCGACGGAAGTTTTTATTCCCCACAGCCGCCACGACCTCATAGCTCGGCTGCACGCCATCGGGCACGTCCAAAGCGAAGAAACGACCGACGACGGCGTCCACCTCCACGTGCGCATCCCGCCGGCCCAGTCGGCGCCCTTCGCCGCCTACGTGGTCGCGGCGAACGCGAAAAAAGCCTGATGCCGTGTCTTTGGAGGTAGGGCGCGACCGCTGGGCGCGCCGGTTGGCCATACGTCCGCCTGGACGCTACGCATCCCAAATGCGCCTCCGTCATCTCGGGCCTTGACGCAGAGGGAAGGCGGGGCACATTGCATCTTCCTTTTGCCTGATGGTGTAATGGCAGCACAGGTGACTTTGACTCACCTAGTCATGGTTCGAATCCATGTCGGGCAGCCACTTGAGGGAAGACGCAAAACAACGTCCAACCTACTTGTGGTCCCAAGGCAGCGCGATCTTCAGGCGCGGGTGCTCCCATACTTTGAAGAGCGTGAACATTTTCCCCGGGTTGAGGATGCCGTTGGGATCAAGCGCGAGTTTCACGGCCTTCATCGCCTTGATCTGAGCAGGGGAATGCTGGAGCCGGAGAAAAGGCGTCTTCGCCAGCCCGATCCCGTGCTCTCCGGAAATAGCCCCGCCCAGCTTCACCACGCCCGCCATGAGCGTGCCCACAGCCTTCTCGGCGCGCAGGTATTCGGCGCGGTTCTCGCGGTGATACATGATGTTCACGTGCAAATTCCCGTCACCGAGATGGCCGAACGTCGGGATGGGGAGCCGCGATGACTTGCGCAGCTTGTCCAAAAACACGGCGAACTTCTCGTAGTTGCGCATCGGCACGACGATGTCCTCGTTAAGCTTCGAGTCGCCCAGCGCGAACATCGCGCCCGAGCACTTGCGGCGGACTTCCCACAACTGCTCCGACTCGGCGCGGTCGCGGGCCTCGCGGAACGCAAGCGTGCTCGCCTTAGCCCACGCCAGCACGACGGCTTTCTGATCGGCGACTTCACTCGGCGTGCCGGCGAATTCCAACAACACAACGGGACGGCCAGCCTGTCCGGCGAAGACGATTTTCCCGCTCTTCTTCTCTGCGCATTGCACACTGTAGCGATCAAGAAATTCGCAGATCGCCGGCTGAACGCGCTGCGCGAAGAGCGCGCGCACCGCCTTGAACGCCGCCAGCTCGTCCTCGAACGCGGTGAGAAGCGTCCAGCGGGCGGCGGGCAACGGAATGAGTTTCAACGTCGCCTCGGTGATGACGCCGAGCATGCCCTCGCTACCGATCCATAGGTCGCGCAGGTTGAAGCCGGCGGAGAATTTTTTTGTGGAAGCGCCCCACTCCACGTATTCGCCCGTCGGCAGGAAACCTTTTAGTGCGAGGACGAAGTCGCGCGTCACGCCGTATTTGCCGCCGTGCATGCCGCCGGCGTTGCAGGCGATGTTGCCGCCGATAGTGGAGTATTGTTTGGACGCCGGATCGGGCGGGTAAAACCAACCGAGCGCCTCGACCGCCTGGTGAACATCGCCCACCACCGCGCCAGCCTGCACCTGCGCCATGCCGACGTCGGCATCGACCGTGATCTTGTTCCACTTCGACAGGTCGAGCACCCAGCCGCCTTTGACCGGCGAACCGGAGCCGGTGAGCGACGAGCCGGCGCCGCGCGTGGTGACGGGCACGCGGTGCTTGTTGGCGAGCGTCAGCACGGCCGTGATGTGGGCGCGGGTGCGCGGACGCACGACCGCGTCGGGCAAAAAGGAGAGTTTGCTCCCGTCAAACGAAGCGGCGAACAGCGCGTCGTGATCGGTCGAGACGCACGCACCGAGGCGGCGTTTGAGCACAGCGGTCGCGGAGCTGAAATTCGGCATGGCGCAAGGGTTCAACCGGCGGCGGCAAATTACAAGGCCAGGCTCGGCTCGATGCCCAGCGCTGGAAGCGCGACCGCCTGCACCGACGGATCCGCCCACGCGGCAAACGCAATCATGCCAGCGTTGTCGCCGGTGTGCTTCGGTTCGGCGGCGAGCAGGGCAATCCCCCGCCCCGCCGCCACTGCGGCGAGGGCCGCGCGGAGGGTGCGGTTGTTGGCCACGCCACCGGAAAGGCCGAGGCTGCGGAACGAGTCACGCTGCAAGGCGAAGGTCGTCTTGCGCACGAGCGCGTCGATCACGGCCTGCTGATAGCTCGCGCAGAGATCGGGAGTGCGCACCTCGATCTCGGTCGGCGTCATTTTTTCTAGTTGGTAGCGCAGGCTCGTCTTAAGGCCCGAAAAGCTGAAGTCGAGGTCGCTGCGCGGACCGTTGCCGCGCGGAAAGTCATAGGCATCGGCACGGCCAGCGGCGGCGAGTTTTTCGACGATTGGGCCACCCGGGTAGCCGAGCGCGAGCAGCTTGGCGCCCTTGTCGAGCGCCTCGCCCGCAGCGTCGTCTTTTGTGGACGCGATGACCGTGATACGCCGCGCACGATCCATCGTAAACAGCAGGGTGTTTCCCCCCGAGACAACGAGCCCGAGATGCGGGAGCAACGCCTCAAAACGGGAGTCGAACCCGGCCGGAGCCTCCGCATGAACCGCGATGAACGGCGAAAACGCATGGCCGCGCAGGTGGTTCACACCGACGAGCGGCACGCGCAACGCCAAGGCGAGCGCCTTGGCGGCGGCCACGCCGATGGCCAGACAGCCTGCCAGCCCCGGCCCGTGCGTGACGACCACGCGGGTGAGTTTTTTAAAATCAGTTTCCGCCCGGGCGCATTGCAGGAGAGGAGTTAGGTTACGCAGGTGCTCACGGGTGGCGAGGTCGGGCACTACGCCGCCATAGCGGCCGTGCAGCGCGATCTGGCTGTGAATCCACTCGCCCTGCAATCCGCGCGCAGGATCGAACACCGCGAGCGCGGTTTCGTCACAGGAGCTTTCGATGGCGAAGATCATGCCGATCACATTTAACTACTTGCCGGCGGGCGGAGACGGACTGGTATTTTCCAGCAGGAGCGCGGCCTTGAGCACGGCCTGCGCGGCGTCGAGCTGGCGATCGGGCACAGCCTCGACATCGAACTCCTCTTTAAAGGCGGCGGCATCGGCCACGTCGTCACGCGAATGTTGCAGGCGGACGTTTTGATCTTCCGCCTCCGTCATCACGACTTCGACGTCGGGCGACACACCATGTTCGTGAATGGTCACGCCGCTGGGCGTGTAGTAGCGCGCGGTGGTGAGACGCATACCATCGCCGTTGTGCAGGTCGATGATGGTCTGGACGGAGCCCTTGCCAAAGGAACGCTCGCCGACGATGACGGCGCGGTGCGTGTCCTTGAGCGCGCCGGAGACGATCTCGGCCGCGCTGGCCGTGCCGGAGTTGATGAGCACCGCGACGGGTATCGTGATGGGATCCTCCGGCGCCTGGGCGCGGTATTCGTCACGATCCTCGGGACGGCGGCCCTGGGTATAGACGATGAGCTCGCCCTTCTTGAAGAACGGTTCGGCAACCTCGACGGCGGCGTCGAGCAGACCGCCGGGATTGTCGCGCAGGTCGATAACGAGGGCGCGCATGCCCTCGTCGTTGAGCTTGTTGAGCGCGTTGATGAACTCCTCGCCGGTGCGCTCGGAAAACTGGGTGAGCTGCACGTAGCCGATGCCGCCCGGCATCAGGTGGACGGAGCGCACGCTGTCCACCTTGATCTTCTCGCGCACGAGCGTGACGGTGAATTCCTTCAGCGTTTGAGGGCGGTAAAACGTGAGGGTGACCTTGGTGCCAGGCTTGCCGCGTAAGTGGGAAACCACGCCGTCGAGGGAAGGTTTTTCCAGTTTTTCGTCCTCGATGCGGAGTATCTGGTCGCCGCGTCGGATGCCGGCGCGCGCCCCGGGAGTGCCGGCGATGGGGGCGATGACCACGACCTTGCCATCGCGCATCTCGACCTGCACGCCGATGCCACCGAACTCGCTGCTGATCTCCTCGGTAAGCGCCTTGTAGCTCTTCGCGTCCATGTATTCCGAATGCGGATCGAGCGTGCCCAGGATGCCGCGCAAGGCCGCCTGCGTGAGGAGGGAATATTCCGCATCCTCAGCCTTAACGTAGTTTTCGTTGACCAGCTTCAGCACCTCGCGGACATAGCCGGACGATTTCTCAAGGTCTCGATTCGGCCAGAATCCCCACGCCGCCGCCATCCGCACGGCGCCAAGGGACAGCACCACGCCGAGAAAAACCCCGGCGGCGATCATGAGAATGCGTTTGAGCATGTCCGGCACTGTGGCCAACTGATCGGTTTTGTAAATGGGATCGTCACACACACTTTCACCCGCGTTCGCCCAAGCCTTCCTCGACGCCAGCGGCGCGGAACGCCGGATGCCGTTCCTCCGCTTCATGGAACTCGCCCTCTATCATCCGGAGCTGGGCTACTACCGGCGCGACACCGCCCGCGTGGGCTATGCCGCGAATACCGATTTCTACACGGCGAGCAGCTCGGGCGCGGTCTTCGGCGAAATGGTGACGGCCGCGTGCGTCACGCTTCTGGGCGGCGAAGAAGCGGCCTCCCAACATGCGTTTGTGGAAATCGGCGCCGAACCGGGCGGTGGCGTGCTGGCCGGAGTGATTCATCCTTTCGCATCCGCCAGGACCGTGCGGGTCGGCGAACCCGTCGAGAACACCGGGCGGTGCGTGGTGTTCTCCAATGAGCTTTTCGACGCGCAACCGCTGCGCCGTTTCGTGCGACGCGGCAATGGCTGGCGCGAACTCGGCGTCGAGTGGGGTGATGGCGGTTTGCGCGAGGTGGAGCTGGCCGCTGCGGCCGAGGATTGGCTGCCCGCCGCCGCCCCCGAAGGCTACGTTTTCGATGCGCCACGGGCGGCGGCCACCCTGGCGGCGACCATCGCCGCGCAACCGTGGACCGGGCTGTTTGTCGCCTTCGACTATGGCAAAGCCTACGCCGAACTCGCCTCCGAGACCCCCATCGGCACGGCGCGGGCGTATTTCAAGCACACGCAGTCGAACGACCTGCTGGCCAGACCCGGCGAACAGGATCTTACGGGCCATGTGTGCTGGGACTGGCTTCAGGCCGCCCTCACGGACGGCGGTTTCGCAAACGCGCACGTCGAGTCGCAGGAGGCTTTCTTCATCCGTCACGCCGGCGACTTTCTGGCCAAAGCGATGGCGGCCGAGGCCAGCCGGCTAAGCCAGCGCAAGCTGGCCCTCTTGCAACTGCTTCACCCCTCGCATCTCGGGCAAAAATTCCAGGTGCTGCACGCCTGTCGTTAAAACTCCAAATTTGCCCTTGCCTCGCGAGTGAGCCGACTTTTACCTCTGACCCTTTAACCAACTTCCAACCATGGCCAGAATCTGCGCAATCACCGGCAAACGCCCCGTCAAGGGCTCCATCATTCACCGTAAAGGTCAGTCGAAGAAGAGCGGCGGCATCGGCACGCACATCACGACGATCACCAAGCGCAAGTTCCGCCCGAACCTGCAGAAGATCCGCATCCGCACCGCCAACGGCGGCACGAAGCGCGTCCTCGTCTCGGTCAAGGCCATCAAAGCCGGCCTCGTGGAGAAAGTATAAACCTATCCGCTTTTTTAAGCAAAAACCGCGACCTTTACAGGTCGCGGTTTTTTATTTTTAGGGCGAAATGCGCGATTCGTTCAGGAAACGGCGGAACGCGGCCAATCCACCAGGCCGGAGCCGGCCCAATGGGCGAAGCTGGATATGTCGAGTTTGGCCTCGGGCAGTTCGTGCCAGATCTTAAGCATCTTCCACTCGTGGATGTCGTCGAACATGACGATGGGTCCCTTGGGCAATCCTAGTCTACGGAAATTATTTATAAAGAGTTGTTCCATCTCCCCGTCCTTGGCGGCGTCCACCAGGATGAAGTCCGCAGCCTGCAAAAGGTCGGCATGGCGTTTCATGACATTGAAATCGCGCAGATCGGCTATCTCCTGTCGCATCCGGCCGTCGGCGAAATCCTCCCGCTTGAGCAGCACGGGCTGCACACTGGTCCAAGGCACGACATCAAAACTCACGAGACGGCCATCGAGCGGCAGTTGCGAACGCATCGCGAAGGAAGCCCGGCCCTGATAAGTGCCAATTTCGACAATCGTCTTGGCCTGTAATTCGGCGACCAGCGCCGCCAGCATGCGATAGTGTTCACCCGGCCACTTGTTAATCCGGCCCATGTTGCGCTCCTCGGCGCCCTCAATTTTCAAGTTTCGCGCACGCACGGCCGCCTTCAAGGCAAGATCAACCAGGCGCTCGCTCGGCTCGGACCGTGATGCATCCGGGGGGATGGACATCGAATAGACCCGGTGCCTTAGCGGAATCGGCGGCGGCAGGACCATGCTCAAGAGCCATTTTCGGATGTTCATCAGCAAAATTTAAGGCGTGAGATGCGTGCAACGGAGCAACTCAGAACGCCTTGAAAATGATCGCCGCGTTCTGGCCGCCGAAACCGAGGTTGTTGCTCATGGCGACCTTCACCCTGGCCTGGCGCGCTACGTTGGGGACGTAGTCAAGATCGCACTCGGGATCGGGTTCGTAAAGGTTGATCGTAGGCGCGATAGACTGGGTCTGGAGCGTCTTGACGCTGATGACGCTCTCGATGCCGCCCGCCGCGCCTAGCAGGTGGCCGGTCATCGACTTGGTGGAGCTGATCGGAATCGATCTCGCCCGGTCGCCGAACACGCGCTTGATGGCGAGCGTTTCGAATTTGTCGTTGTAAGGCGTGGAGGTGCCGTGGGCGTTGATGTAATCAACCTGGTCCGGCGTGATGCCGGAGGCGCGAATAGCGCGGGTCATGGCCATGCCGAGACCCTTACCCTCGGGATCGGGCATGGTGATGTGGTGGGCGTCGGCCGTGGCCGCGTAACCCCCGACCTCGGCATAGATGCGTGCGCCGCGTTTCTTCGCGTGGGCGAGCGATTCAAGAACGAGCACGCCGGCACCCTCGCCCATGATAAAGCCGTCGCGACCGAGCGAAAAAGGACGGCTGGCCGTGGCGGGATCGCCATTGCGCGTGCTCATGGCGCGCATGGAGCAAAAGCTGGCGTAGGCGAACGGCGTGACGGCCGCCTCGGCGCCGCCCGCGATCATGATATCGGCGTCGCCACGCTTGATCATGTGCATGGACTCGCCGATGGCGTGGGTGCCGGTGGCGCAGGCGGAGACGACCCCGAAGTTAGGGCCGCGCGCGCCGATCTCGATGGCGAACATACCGGAGCAGATGTTGCCGATCAGCGCCGGAATGGTGAACGGCGAAACCTTACGCGGCCCGCCTTCGGAAAATTTCTTCAACTGCGTCTCGTAGGTCATCATGCCACCGATGCCGGAGCCGATGATCACGCCCACGCGGTCGGGGTCTTCCTGCGCCATGTCGAGGCCGGAGTCCGCAAACGCCTGCTTGGCTGCGCAGAAGCCGAAGTGGGTGTAGCGGTCGTTGCGACGCGCCTCCTTGGGGTCCATGTGATCCTCGGGATTCCAGCCGCGCACTTCGGAGCCGATCTGGGAGGCGAAGGCGGCGGGATCAAATAAGGAAATCCGGTCGATGCCGCTTTTGCCGGCCAGCAGGCTGGCCCAAAAGGAATCGGCGGTCTGGCCGAGGCCGTGGATAGCGCCGAGACCGGTGACGACAACGCGCTGGGAATCAGGGAGGGTTTCCATGGTGCGAAAATACGTGGGGTCCAAAAACAAAAAGGCGTTCTACCCGGCAGTCTCGCGTGAGGCTCGGTAGAACGCCGGAAGTGAAAAGGCGCTTACTTGGCGGCGGCCTTGGCGGTGATGTATTCGATGATCTGTCCGACGGTGGTCAGCTTCTCGGCGTCGGACTCGGGAATCTCGCCCTTGATCTCATCCTTGAACTCTTCCTCGAAGGCCATGATGAGCTCGACGGTATCGAGGGAATCTGCGCCAAGGTCATCCAGGAAGGAGGCTTGGGGAGTGATCTGCTCCTCGTTAACATTGAGCTGGTTAACGATGATTTCTTTGACGCGCTGTTCGATGGTTTTTTGGTCGGCCATGATAAGTATTTACTGGAAATTGAAGGGGTCACATCGCCATACCGCCGTCAACGGTAAAAACTTGGCCCGTGACGTAGCCGGCTTCTTCCGATGCGAGAAAGGCGACGGCGTGGGCGATGTCGGCCGGCTCACCGAAACGCTGCATGGGGATGAGCGCGGTGGCACCCTTTTGAACTTCCTCGCCGAGTTCCGCAGTCATGTCGGTCTTGATGAAGCCGGGGGCGACGACGTTGGAAGTGACCCCGCGCTTGGCGAATTCCTTGGCGATGCACTTGGTGAAGCCGATCATGCCAGCTTTGGCTGCGCCGTAGTTCGCCTGACCCGCGTTGCCCATGATGCCGGTGACGGAGGAAATGTTGATGATGCGCCCCCAGCGGTTGCGGCACATGGGCCAGCCGATGTGCTTGGTCCAGTGGAAGCAGCTTGTAAGGTTGGTCTGGAGCACGGCGTTCCAGTCATCGTCGGACATGCGCGCGAGCAGGCCGTCGCGGGTGATACCGGCGTTGTTCACGAGGATGTCGATCTTGCCGAATTCCTTGATGAATTCCTCGGACGCCTTGGCGACGGCAGCACCGTCGGCAACGTCCACGGGACGGGCGAAGGCCTTGCCACCGGAAGCGGTGATAGCGGCGGCGACGGCCCCGCAGGTCTCGGCGGATTTGGAAACACAGATAACGGTCACGCCCTTGGCGGCGAGAACCTCGGCGATGGCTTTGCCGATGCCGCGGCCGGCTCCGGTAACGATGGCGGTGCGATTGGTGAAGGTCATGGGGTTTAGAAGTAGCGAGTATCGGGTGGTGAATAGCGGGTAGTAAGACGGGGATTCAGCGAGTGTCGGGAGTTGGAGAGAAGCCTGATGCTCGCTACCCACTACCGGCTACTCGCTACTTCCAGCTCAATACACGTCGCGCTGGTAGCGCTTGTCCTTCTTCATCTGCTTCACGTATTCGACGGCCTGCTCGGCAGTCATGCCGCCGTGCTGCGCGATGACGTCGTGAAGGGCGACATCCACGTCCTTGGCCATGCGCTTGGCATCGCCGCATACGAAGAAGTAGCCGCCGTTCTTGAGCCAGTTCCAGAGCTCGACGCCCTTCTCGCGCATCTTGTCCTGGACGTAAACTTTAAGGAGCTGGTCGCGGGACCAGGCGAGATCGAGATGCGTGACCTGGCCTTTGGCGAGGTAGCCCTCCCACTCTTCCTGATAAAGGAAATCGGTGTGGCTCTTCTGGTCGCCGAAGAACACCCAGTTGCGGCCGGTGGCCCCGGCGGCGACGCGGTCCTGCACGAAGGCGCGGAACGGCGCGATGCCTGTGCCCGGACCAACCATGATGGCATCCTTCGTCGCGTCCTCGGGCGGCCCGAAGTGGGAGTTGGAAACAAAAACAGGCGTGGGAGTTTCCCCGACACGCACACGGTCGGCCATGAACGTAGAACACACGCCATGACGTTCGCGGTGATTCGTGGTGTAGCGGACGATAGCCACGGTCAGATGGATGTCGTTCGGGTAAACCTTCGAGGAAGACGCGATCGAGTAGAGGCGCGGCATCAGCTTGCGCAGGTGATCAACGAACTCCTGGGGCGCGAGCTTGACGGACGGAAACTCGGCGAGCAGGTCAACGTATTCGCGCTCGTCGAGATAGCCCGTCAACTCATCCTTCGCCTCGGGCTTGAGCAGCGCCTCGAGCTTGGCCTTTTCGCCGACGTCGGAGGTCTTGGCGAAAAACGTATTGATGATCTTCGCAGTCGGGCTGCCGAGGGCGAGGCGGTGGCTCAGCACTTCGCGCAGGCTGAGAGGCGCGGGCAGCTTAAGCATCGCGGGCGAAACCAACTCGTCACCGGTGGCGCCGAGACGCTCAAGAATCTCTGCGACTTCGGTCGGGCGGTTGGCAGGAAACACGCCGAGCGAGTCACCCGCCTTGTAGTGCAGGCCGCTATCGCCAAGATTGACGACGAAGTGGCGCGTTTCCTTGGCGGAACCGGCTTTGTTGAGCAGGCGGTTCTCGGTGATTTTGGCCGGGAACGGATGGTCTTTGGAAAAGGCGGGGGTGGTTGCGGGAGCAGACATGGCTATCACTTAAAAGAGCGTAACGCGCCGGAGACGCGCAAGCCTTTGTTTCAGCGGCGGACTCCCCAAGGCGCGCAAGCTTGCACAAGCGGGAACTTTGCCGCCAACTCCCAACGCACATGAGTGATTCCGAGCCCATCCGTCTTCAAAAATACCTCGCCGAAACCGGCATCTGCTCGCGCCGCAATGCCGAAGTCATGATCCGCGAGGGTGAAGTCTGGGTAAACGCCAAGCAGGCCATCCCCGGTCAGAAGGTCACGCCCGGCGTCGATAAAATCACCGTCAACGGCAAGCCCATCAAGCACGCCAAGGCGCAGCCGAAAATCACCCTCGCGATGCACAAGCCCACCGGCCTCGTGTGTTCCAACGACGACCCGTTCAACCCCGACACCGTGTTCGACTTGCTCCCGCGCGAGTTCACGAAATTCCGTTTTTTCTGCGCCGGCCGCCTCGACAAGGACAGCGAGGGCCTGCTGATTCTCACGACCGACGGCGACCTCGCCAACAAGCTCATGCACCCGAGCAACGTCGTCATCAAACGCTACTTCGTCGCCCTTAAGAAACCGTTCCCCCGCGCCCGCATTCCGCTCCTACTCAAGGGCATCACCGTCGAAGGTGAACGCCTCAAGGTAGAACACGCCACGCTCGTCAATCCCAACGTAGAAGGCGTCGGCAGCGACATGGACGTCCACATGCACCACGGCAAGAAGCGCGAGATCCGCCAGCTTTTCAGCGTCCTCGGCTACGACGTGAAACGCCTCAAGCGTTACCAGATCGGCTCGTTCCCGCTGAAAGGAATTCCTTTGCGCGCGATGAAACAACTTTCTACCAAAGAAATCAGTCTGCTCTTCAAAGTCCCCAGCGTGCATCCGCATGCCGTGGCCCTCGCCAAACGCACCGCCCACAAGCGCCCCGAACCTTCCAAGAAAAATGAAGCTTAATCGCCTCCTCCTCGCCCTCACTCTCGCCGCGTCCGTCGCCACCCTCGGCGCCACCCCGCTCACCGAGACCACCGCCGTCTTCGCCAAGCCGGACTCTACCGCTCCTTCCGTCGCCTTCCTGAAAGCCGGCACCGAGCCCGCGTTCGCCGCCGACACTCCGGCCCCCGCCGGCTGGGCCGCCGTCACTCTCGCGGGTCCGCACAAGGTTTACGCCGCCAACAAGGACATCAGCAAAGCCCTCGAAGTCAAAATTGGTGCCGCCTATCGCACCGAACCCAAGGCCGACGCCCCGATTTTTGCGCTCGCTGCCGCCGGCGACAAAGCCGAGATCTCCGATATTCACGGCCGCTGGACTCAGTTCAAGCTCTCCAAAAACGTCATCGGCTACATCAAATCGTCCAGCACCCCCGCCAAGACCGCACCTAAAACCGTCTCCATCCCCGCCAAAACGATCACCGCCCCTACCCCCGCCGTCGCGACGGACGCCCCCGCTGCGGCCGCCATCGTCGTCCCCGGAAAGGCCTCCCCAATGGGTGACGGCGGTTCCAGCGCCCTTCCCCGCCTGTTCCAAGGCAAACTCGTCTCCACCTACAGCGCCTTCCGCCCCAAGCGCCCCTACGATTACCAGCTCAACGACAACTCCGGCGAACGCTACGCCTACCTCGACGTGAGCAAGCTCCTCGCGATCGAACAGTTCAACAGCTACCTCGACCGCACCGTCGTCGTTTACGGCACCGCCAAGGCCGTGACCGGCGCGAAAGACATGGTCATCCTCGCCGAGAGCCTTCAACTGCACTGATCGAACCGGCTTAGAGTCTGGAGATGAGAATCCAGAGCCAGACAACCGTCATTCCGAAGCTCTGGATTTTCCGTTTCTTGCTCTCAACTCTTGGCCCTCAACTCCGGCCTATTTTCCCATGGAACTGATCGACGGCAACGCAATCGCGGCGGACATCATCGCCGAACTCAAAACCCAAGTCGCCGCCTTTACCGGTCGCCAGCCCTGCATCGCCCTCGTGCGCGTCGGCGAAGACCCCGCCTCCGTCTCCTACGTGAAGAAGAAAGAAAAGACCGCCGCGGAGATCGGCATTCTCAGCCGCATCATTCTTCCACCCGAAACCACCACGCAGGCCGAGCTCGAAAAACTCATCGACGAGCTCAACGCCGACCCGACCGTTGACGGCATCCTCGTGCAGTCCCCCTTGCCCAAGCACCTCGACGAAGCCGCCGCCTTCCGCCGCCTCGCCGCCCACAAGGACGTGGACGGCTTTCACACCCTCAACATCGGCAAAGTCGCCCAGGAAGACGACACCGGCTTCGTCGCCTGCACCCCCGCTGGTATCATGGAGCTCCTCGCCCGCTCCGGCACCGACCTCAAAGGCAAACACGTCGTCGTCATCGGCCGCTCGCTCATCGTCGGCAAACCCGTCGCACTCCTCGCCCTCCAGAAAAAAACCGGCGCCAACGGCACCGTCACCATCTGCCACTCTGGCACCAAGGATGTGGCCGCCCTTACCCGCCAAGCCGACGTGCTCATCGCCGCCATCGGCCGCGCCGAGTTCGTCACCGCCGACATGGTCAAACCCGGCGCCGTCATCATCGACGTGGGCATCAACCGCGTGCCCGACGCCACCAAAAAGACCGGCTACCGCCTCACCGGCGACGTCCACTTCCCCACCGTATCTCCACTGGCCGCCAAAATCACTCCCGTCCCAGGCGGCGTCGGCCCCATGACGGTCGCCATGCTTATGAAAAACACCGTCAAAGCCTACAAACAGGCCGGAAACTGACCGCCCTTGCGTCACCAAGTTTTTTTCGCATAACAGCCCTCACGATGCCTGCCCCAAAAATCCTGGTCGTCGATGATCAGCCCATCAACGTCCAGCTCCTTAAGCGCAAACTGGAAAAGGAAGGCATAGAAATAACCACCGCCTTCAACGGTCAGGAAGCCTTGGACAGCGTGGCAAAAAACAAACCCGACCTCATCCTGCTTGATATGATGATGCCGGATATGGATGGCATTGAAGTATGCCAGCGTTTGCAGGCTAACGAAGCCTCCCGCGCCATACCGGTGATTTTCGTTACGGCCAGAAACAACAAAGAAGGCAAGATTGAGGGCTTGGGCGTAGGCGCGGTGGATTACATCACCAAGCCCATCGACCTCGATGAAACCCTCGCACGCGTGCAGACCCAGCTCCGCTTTGTCGCCATCAACCGGGAGATGATCGATCTGCAACGGCGTCTTGCCGAAGCCCGCCGGGCCGCCACGATCGGTGCCGTCACCCAGGGAGTCGCCCATAATCTCAACAACCTCCTCGGAGTGGTCCTCGGCTATCTGGATCTGATAAAGACACACTATGAAAAACCCGAGCAGGTGAAGCGTAACGCCGCCCAAGTCGAAAGTGCGGTGCAACGCATCGTTGTCATCATTCGCCAGCTCAGCTCACTTATCATCAAGTCACGCTTTCCCCTTGCGCGCTGCAAGCTCGACGAACTGCTGGATGGAGCGGTCGCGCGCTACCGGAACGATTCCAATATCAATCAGGCGGTGGTCATCGAAAACCCACTGGGCTCGCTGGCCATTGATACACACGTCGAGGTTTTTGAGGACATCGTTGGCAAGATATTGATCAACGCCTGGGAATCCTACGGCGACAAACCAGCCGACGCGCGTCCGATCTGGCTGCGCACTTCCTTGGTCGAAAAAACCGAAGGCCGTTTTGTCCGTCTCACCATCGACGATGCGGGCAATGGCATCGACGAGAATATCCGCGACCACATGTTCGAGCCCTTCATTAGCACCAAGCACACCGTGGGCGTCGGCATGGGCCTGACGGTCGCGCGACACACCTTGCGCAACCTCGGCGGAGAACTCTCGCTAGAAGACCGCGTGGGCGGCGGGACGTCCGCCATCTTACTTCACCCCATTGAACACAAAATGAGGAAATAGGCCTGCGCCTGATCCTGAATTTTATGCCTAAGATCGCTTTCATCGGAGCCGGCAACATGGCCTCGGCCATCGTCAACGGCCTCCTCAACCAACACGTCACCACTCCCGCCGACCTCGCCTGCCTCGGTGGCCCCGACGACACCGCCCGCCTCCTCTCCGCCCGCACCGGCATCCGCGTGTGCGCCGATCTCCCCGCCCTGCTCGACGGGGCCGACCTCGTCGTGCTCGCATTCAAGCCCCAGCACCTCGCCTCCGCCGATCCGCGCCTCGCCGAGCTCACCGCCGGCAAACTCGTGCTCTCCATCCTCGCCGGCAAGCCCCTCGCCGCCCTCGCCCGGGTCTTCCCCCGCGCCCGCAACCTCGTGCGCACCATGCCCAACACCCCCGGCCAGATCGGCGCCGGCATCACCGGCTGGTGCAGCCAAGCCCCCCTCTCCCCCGCCGACACCGCCCTCGTGCAGTCCCTGCTCAACGCGCTGGGCCGCCACGTCGCCGTCAACGAATCCCAGATCGACGCCATCACCGCCGTGAGCGGCAGCGGTCCGGCCTACGTGTTCGAGTTCACCGCGGCCCTGCGCGAAGCGGGGGTCGCCGCCGGCCTCTCTCCCGAAGCGGCCCACGACCTCGCCCTCGCGACCGTCATCGGCTCGGCCAAGCTCATGGAGCAGACGGGCACGGAACCCGAGACCCTGCGCAACCAGGTGACGTCCCCCAACGGCACGACCTTCGCCGGCCTGCAGCGCATGGCCGCCCGCGATTTCCGCGG
>JANXRL010000197.1 GCA_025352985.1 Verrucomicrobiota bacterium | reverse complement strand
GATGATCATCGGGCGCAATTTCCTCGTGAAGATCAACGCCAACATTGGCAACAGCGCCGTCGCGTCGAGCATCGAGGAGGAAGTCGAGAAGATGCGCTGGGCCACCAAGTGGGGCGCGGACACCGTCATGGATTTGTCCACCGGCAAGAACATCCACGCCACGCGCGAATGGATTCTTCGCAACTCGCCCGTGCCCATCGGCACTGTGCCGATTTATCAGGCGCTCGAAAAAGTCGGCGGCAAGGCCGAGGACCTCACGTGGGAGATTTTCCGCGACACCCTCATCGAACAGGCCGAGCAAGGCGTGGATTACTTCACCATCCACGCCGGAGTCTTGCTGCGCTTCGTGCCCATGACCGCCTCCCGCATGACTGGCATCGTCAGTCGTGGCGGCTCCATCATGGCCAAGTGGTGCCTCTCCCATCACAAGGAAAACTTCCTCTACACCCACTGGGACGATATCTGCGACATCATGGCCGCCTACGACGTGTCGTTTTCCATCGGCGACGGTCTCCGCCCCGGTGCCATCGCCGACGCCAACGACGAAGCCCAGTTCGGCGAACTCAAGACCCAAGGCGAGCTCACCACCCGTGCCTGGGCGCGCGGCGTCCAGGTCATGAACGAAGGCCCCGGCCACGTCCCCATGCACATGATCGCCGAGAACATGGAGAAACAGCTCGAATGGTGCCACGAAGCCCCCTTCTACACGCTCGGGCCGCTCACCACCGACATCGCCCCCGGCTACGACCACATCACCAGCGGCATCGGTGCCGCCATCATCGGCTGGCACGGCACCGCCATGCTCTGCTACGTCACCCCCAAGGAGCACCTCGGTCTCCCCAACCGCGACGACGTCCGCACCGGCGTCATCACCTACAAGATCGCCGCCCACGCCGCCGATCTCGCCAAGGGCCACCCCGCCTCCCAATACCGCGACAACGCCCTCAGCAAAGCCCGCTTCGAGTTCCGCTGGGAAGACCAGTTCAACCTCTCGCTCGACCCCGAGCGCGCCCGCGAATACCACGACGAAACCCTCCCGCAGGACGGCGCCAAGACCGCGCATTTCTGCTCCATGTGCGGCCCGCAGTTCTGCTCCATGCGCATCACCGATGACATCCGCAAATACGCCGAAGAACACGGCCTCAACTCCGTCGAAGCCATCGAAGCCGGCATGAAGGAAAAGTCCGACGAATTCCACGCCACCGGAGGCGAAATCTACGTCGAAGAGAAGAAATGACCCGTAGCCGCGAGCGTGAGCGAGTGGACAAACCACCCCTTGCTCACGCTCCCCGTCACACCGCTCCCCCATGACCGTCTTCGTGAACGACCAGCCCCGCCCGCTCGCCACTGGAACCAAGCTCGTGGACTTGCTCCGCGAGCTCGGCCTTGCCGAGCGCAAAGGCGTCGCCATCGCCATCAACGACGAGGTTGTCCCCCGCTCCACGTGGCCCGCCCGCCCGCTCGCCGACGGCGAACGCATCCTCGTCATCCAAGCTACCCAAGGCGGCTAAATTTGGTCACAGAGCACAATCCAAAGGATTTATAACCATCATCGCCGTAACGTGAACCACTTCGCCGTCATTAAGCACTCCTCGAACCTCTGTGGCCGAGCTCTGTGTCCTCTGTGACCCCATTCCGAATTCCGACCACACCGTGAAACTCATCGTCATCTCCCCCGAGGCCGAAGATTCCCGCGAACACGCCGTGCTCGCGCAACTCTTCGCCGCGGGTCTGATGAGCTATCACCTGCGCAAGCCGGCGTGGACCCGCGCCCAACTCGCCGCGTGGCTCCTAGCCCTGCCCGCCGAATTCCACCCGCGCCTCGTCCTGCACACGCATCACGACCTCGCCACCGAGTTCCCCCTCGCCGGCCTCCACGACCGCGATGAGCCCAACCCAAAGTGTCACCTAATAGGTGACACTTTCCGCAGCCGCGCCGTCCATGATCTACCCACCCTCCGCGCCTCGCTCGACACCTACGACCGCCTGCTCGTCAGCCCGCTCTTCCCGTCGTTATCCAAGCCCGGCCACGCGCCCGATGCACGCCTCGCGCCCACCGAACTCAAATCCGCCCTCGCCCTCCCGCGCCGCGCCGACGTGATCGCCCTCGGTGGCATCGACGCCTCGCGCCTACCCGCCTGCCGCAACCTCGGCTTCGACGGCGTCGCCATCCTCGGCGCGATCTGGCAATCTACCGACCCCGGGCGCGCCTTCGCCGACCTTCAAACCGCCTCCACGTCCTCCGCGATCTCCGCGTATAAATAAAATGCCGCTCGATCCCGATCACTTCCCGCCGGTCATGGCCCTTACGATGGGCGGCCTCCCGCTCTCCCACGCCGACCAGGCCCGCGCCCTCGCCGCCGCCGGCGCTCGGTGGATTCAGCTCCGCCTGAAAAACGCCGCGCCCGACGCCTGGCTCGCCACCGCCCGCGAAGTCGTTGCCATCGGTCACGACGCCGGCGCGCTCGTCACCATCAACGACAGCGTGGACATCGCCCTCGCCTCCGATGCCGACGGCGTCCACCTCGGCAGCCTCGACGAAGCTTGGATCGCCGCGCGCGCCCGCCTCGGCCCCGACAAAATCCTCGGCGGCACCGTCAACCACGCCGACGACGCCCGCCGCGCCGCCGCGTCGCACGTTCTCGACTACGTCGGCATCGGCCCGTTCCGCTTCACCACTACGAAGCAAAAACTCGCCCCCATCCTCGGCCTCGAAGGCATCGCCGCGCTCCTCCCGCTCCTCGGCGGCATCCCCGCGTGGGCCATCGGCGGCATCCAACCCGCCGACCTCCCCGCCCTCCGCCGCTCCTTCCTCGCCGGCGTCGCCGTCTCCTCCTCCCTTTACGCAAATAATCAAGTCACCGCCAACCACGCCGCCTTCGTCACGGCTTGGTCCGCCTCCGGTGCTCACACTTCTTAATTCACCCTTCTCACTTCCATGGCCTCCCCCCTCGTCATCGCCGGCGTCACCCTCAGATCCCGCCTCTTCCTCGGCACCGGCAAATACCGCTCCGGCTCCGAAATGGCCGCCAGCATCGACGCCTCCGGGGCGGAACTCGTAACCGTCGCCCTCCGCCGCGTCCGCACCGACGGTGCCGCCGACGACATCCTCGCCCACCTTGATCGCGACCGCTACCGCCTTCTCCCCAACACCTCCGGCGTCCGCGACGCCAAGGAAGCCATCCTCGCAGCCGAACTCGCCCGCGAAGCCCTCGACACCCATTGGCTGAAACTCGAGATCCACCCCGACCCCAAGTATCTCATGCCCGACCCGGTCGAGACGCTCCTCGCCACCCGCGAACTCGTTAAACGCGGCTTCATCGTCCTCCCTTACTGCCACGCCGACCCCGTCCTCTGCAAACAGCTCGAAGAAGCCGGCGCCGCCGCCGTCATGCCCCTCGGTGCCCCCATCGGCAGCAACCGCGGACTCGAATCCCGCGCCTTCCTCGAAATCATCATCGCCCAGGCCCGCGTCCCCGTCGTCATCGACGCCGGCCTCGGCGTCCCTTCCCACGCCGCCGCCGCCCTCGAAATGGGCGCCGACGCCGTCCTCGTAAACACCGCCATCGCCGCTGCCGCCGACCCTATCGCCATGGGCGAAGCCTTCAAACTCGCCGTCGAAGCCGGCCGCCTCGGCTACGAAGCCGGCTTGGCCGCCCGCTCCACCAAACCCGAAGCCACGGCCACCTCACCGCTCACCGCGTTCCTCTCAGGAGTCTGAGTTTTGCCACAGAGCCAAGCCGGAGTTCCGACACAGAGGGCACAGAGCACAATCCTCGAAATTAAACCCTTAAATCTCTCGGCGTAGCATGAACTCACACTCCTTCGTTCGGATCTCCCCGAAACTCCGTGTCCGCGCTCTGTGCCCTCTGTGACTCAATTCCGATGAACCCCGAAACCAATCAACTAACCGAGCGCATCATCGGCGCGGCCATTGAGGTTCATCGCGAATTGGGGCCGGGCTTGCTGGAATCGGCGTATCAGCGCGCGCTTGCCCATGAGCTGAATCTGCGAGGCATCAAATTTGAGGAACAGAAGTCCTGTCCGGTCCGTTACAAGGAGCTGTTGCTCGATAATGCCTACCGCTTGGATTTTCTAGTGGAAGGCAAAGTCGTCGTGGAGCTGAAGGCTGCCGACGCCCTTCTTGATGTTCACGAAGCTCAAGTGCTCACCTATCTTCGCTTCACCGATTGCCGCGTCGGTCTGCTTTTCAACTTCCGCACCACTCTGATCACCAAACACGGCCTCCGCCGCCTGGCCTTGTGAACTCCGATTCCACAGAAAATCACCCCTCCCGACGTAGCGTTAACCCACACTCCTTCTTTCGGCCCTCCCCGAAACTCTATCCGGACTCTGTGCCCTCTGTGACCCAATTCCGATTCCGAATCTCTCACCCATGACCTTCGTCGCCACCTGGAAACAACATGACTTCGCCGCCGTCGCCGCGTCCATCGCCACGCGCACCCCTGCCGACGTCCGCCGCGCCCTCGCCAAGCAGGGCCGCGCCCTCAGCCTCGACGATCTCGCCGCCCTCCTCTCGCCCGCCGCCGCGCCCTTCCTCGAAGAAATGGCCGCCCAAAGCCACCGCCTCACCGTCGAACGCTTCGGCCGCACCATGCAGCTCTACGCGCCGATGTATCTCACCAACGTCTGCGCCAACATCTGCACCTACTGCGGCTTCAGCGCTCAAAACAAAATCCCCCGCAAAGCCCTCAACGACGACGAAATCCTCGCCGAGGCCGACGTCCTTGAACGACACGGTTTCGAACACGTGCTCCTTGTTACCGGCGAATCCACCCGCTACGGCGTCCCCTACCTCGAAAACGCCCTCCGCCTCCTCCGCACGCGCTTCTCCAGTCTCTCCATCGAAGTCCAGCCCCTCGACCAGCCCGACTACGAAACCCTCGTCGCCGCCGGCCTCAGCACCGTCCTCGTTTACCAGGAGACCTACGATCCCACGACCTACCCGAAGCACCACCTCAAAGGCCCCAAGTCCGACCTCGCCTACCGCCTCGACACGACCGACCGCCTAGGCCGCGCCGGCGTCAAAAAAATCGGCCTCGGCGCCCTCTACGGCCTCTCCGACTGGCGAGCCGAAGCCTGGTTCACCGGCCTCCACCTCACGTATCTCGAAAAAACCTACTGGCGCACCCGCTACAGCCTCTCCTTCCCCCGCCTGCGTCCGCACGCCGGCGCCGAGATCAAGATCACGCCCTTCAACGAACGCGACCTCGTCCAGACCGCCTGCGCCTTCCGCCTCTTCAGCCCCGAGGTCGAGCTCTCGCTCTCGACCCGCGAAAGCCCGCACTTCCGCAACCACGCCTACAAACTCGGTTTCACCTCCATGAGCGCCGGCTCAAAAACCAACCCCGGCGGCTACGCCAGCGGCGAAGACTCCCTCGAACAGTTTGCCATCAGCGACGAACGCAGCCCCGAAGAAGTCGCCGCCTTCCTCCGTGAAAACGGCTACGAACCCGTCTGGAAAGACTGGGACCCCGCCTACGACGGCCACGCGTCCAAGCCCGCCTTGGTCTAAGCGGAAAAATCTGATTCCGAAATTTGGTCACAGAGCCAAGCCGGAGCGCGGACACAGAGTTCACAGAGTCCCATCCAACGTTTTTGTTTACGACGTAACGTGAACCTCCTCCACGTCGTGCGGCCCTCCTCGGATCTCCCTGTCCGAACTCTGTGCTCTCTGTGTCCCAATCCGTATCTTCGTAGCAGCCATCCTCAGCACTCATCTTTGGGCTCACGACCACTCTTGATTTAAATAAAACGTTAGCTAACGTTTTATTTAAATGCCTTACGAGCCGTTAGATCAAAGCCGCCTCACCCAAGCCCTGCGCCGCTTGGGTGAGCTCGCCGTGACCGAAGGCGTGGAGCTGGAATTGTCCCTCTATGGCGGCGCCGTGTTCACCCTCGTCTATGGATCACGCGACAGCACCAAAGACGTGGACGCGTTGATTCGCCCCTCCGAAATCGGCCATCGCCTCGCCCGCCAAGTCGCCCGCGAACAAGGGCTGCCCGAAGATTGGATCAACTCCGATGTCGCCCAATTTCTCTCCGAGCAGGAAGCCAAACGCACACTGCCCGCCGAAACGTTTGGCCCGGGGTTGACGGTCACCGTGCCGACCGCCGCCTACCTGCTCGCCCTGAAATTGCGCGCCTGCCGTCCGCCATTGCCCGGTTATCCCGGAGACGCGCCCGACATCCGCTTTCTCCTCGGCAAAATCAAACCCGCCTCTCTCGACGAAGTGGAAAAACTGTTCACCCGCTTCTTCCCCCGCGACGTGCTAGGCGAGCGCGCCCGCGAACTCGTCGAAACCACGCTCGCCGACCTCGCCTGACTCCCATGCAACCGCGTCCGCAAACCCTGGCCGAAGTAGCCGCCCGCGCCGATTCGCTCGCCCGCTTCGGACGCGAACTCGCGGACTGGCTGCACACCGTCCGCACGCTCGGATCGCGTCCCTCGCTGGCGCGCACGGTCGCCGACGCCCCCCCGCGCTTGGCCGGACGCTTTGCCGAAGGCCTTCTGGCCGACGCCACCCTCGCCGCCTACGCGGAGTGGTTGAGCGCCCGCATCCGCACCGCGCCGCCCGAGTGGTGTTTTGAAACGGAGCGAATCGCCCCGGAACCGTGGTTTGCCGACGAAGGCCCGCGCGCCCGCCTGTTCGCGCTGCGCGACACCCCGCCCGCCTTCAAACGCCGCAACCTCTTCACCGCCGCCCCCGACCTCCCCGTCCGCCTCCGCCGCGGACGCCCCCCGGTGCCAGCCGAGACCAAACGCGCCAACAACGCCACCCGCCAACGCCGTTTCCAGGAAAAACGCCGCGAACTCTTGAGCGACCTGTTGAACCGGGCGGGGTTAGGCACTGAAAAAAGCGCCTAACGCCCACCTCCATCTGACTTTTTGATTTTCCGACATAAGAAATCATTTAGCCATGCGGCGGACGAAGATGAGTCCGGCGGTCACCGCCATGATCTCAAACATCTCGAGAAGTTGGCGGCCGACGTCCACGGCAACTTGATAATTTTGATAGCCCCTATAATTTGTTCCGATGTCCCACAGCCATTCGTGCGAAGCTCCTAAATTTACAACGTGCTTAGCCCACGAGTCGTAATACGTTGATTGCACGGCTGGACGCAGCAATAGCAGGATAAACACAAGCAAGCCGACATAGGCGATACGGCGATCAGTCAGCTTGAGCTTCGTCAATCGGAGACAAAATTTCAATGGAGAGACGATACAGCAGGATAAAATGACGGCCATTGCGTGCCGAGCCTTTGGGAAGAACGCCACGACGAACACCAGCCAGGCCACGATCCATCCGATGTCGAGTATCCAGCCGATCGCACTGCTGTGATCCTCCGTTTTTTTGACCGGCACGACATACTTTGACAGGTCAACATCAGGGGTCACAATGGTCACAATGGCGAGGTATGGATCGGGATCAACCGCAGGCTTGTTTTTTTGCGCAACCGGCGGCGTATCCACCTTGATTCCTTTTTCAGCCAGATACGCATCAGGATCAAACGCGGACTTAGGTGAGGGCGGCGGTGTCTCAACGGCCTCACCAGATTTGAAAGGATCAAATGCAGGTTCCGCGGCGGGCGCGGGCGAGTCTTCCACAAGGCTATATCCCGCCGGCAACGTCGGCGCAGGCGTTGGCGCTTGAAACTCGTCCGCAAGATTCACCTTGGCGGCGAGCGAGGCACCGTGGATCGGCTCGAATTCTTTTGCGAGGTCGGGGGCTGGTGGAGTCGCGGCTATCCATACAGACCAACCAAGGCGCACCATCAGCAGAACCAACGCAATCCTTCCGGCTATGCGTCCCCACGAGGGCGTGCTTCTCCAGCGCATCCTATACTGATTGGAAATAGACAAATTGTTCTCAGCCATGTGCAAATTTTTGAATCAAATTTTCATCATTTGTCTTAACCTATAAAGTAAAACCGGGCTTCGGGGCAGTCACCGACCACACTCCAGCATAAAGGACCATGTGATACGTCGTGCCGTCACCGGTAATCCTTACGGGCTTATGCCAATAACAGTGAACCGTTGCATTCATCGGTCCCGTAAAAACGATATCCACATATTGATGATGCATATCGTCATAGTTTTTCAAGGCCTTCATCACCCCTTCGATATCTGACTCCTCAATGCCGTATGTTTTTATGGCTGTGATCTTATCGTGCATTTGAATCTTTGATCGGCGCTATTTCGATTAAACTTCCGTGAATCATACGCTCTAGCTTTTAGGGGTTTACGCTTTTCGAAATGCTGATGATTAAGCCGCATATGGCCGTCAGTATACGCTATTTCATTGTGGTATAAGGCATTTAAAACGCAGAGGAAAAAATCCTGAGCCAGACACGGCGGCAGCGACCGTGATCCGGGAGCACAGCGGGCAAACTAGGTCGGAGTCCATACTGGCGAAGCAGTTCGCCATGCTTTTGCCCGCGAGTGAACCGAAACCTGCGGAACTTGCTTACTTCAAGATACGTTATGCCCGCTATCAGAAACGTATTCGTGGGCTTGCAAATCCGCATTGCGGCAATGCAGTATTGCGGCATGGCACTCACCCTTCCTGTCAGCAAACGCGGCGCGCTCACGTTGCCGCCGTCCCTCCGTCGCAAACTCGGCTTGGAGGGGATCGAATCCCCGCTGGTC
>JANXRL010000193.1 GCA_025352985.1 Verrucomicrobiota bacterium | reverse complement strand
CGCGGCGGCGGTGGAGGCGGGTTTGCGGAAACCGATTTCGACGAGGTATTCGTGGATGTCGCGGAGTTTTTTGGACCACTCGGCGGCGCGTGCGGCGTAGGCGGGGTCGTCGTGGAGGAGGTGGCCGTAGGCGCGCAGGTGGGAGCCGCAGCCGCCGGCGTTGCTGATGATGGCGTCGTAGTCGGATGGGTTGACGAGATCGAGCTGGCGGCGGGCGAGAAGGCGGGCGGTGGCGGTGTCGCCGTTGTGGGCGTGGAGCGAGCCGCAGCAGGGTTGGACGGGCGGGGTGTGGACTTCGCAGCCGTTGGCGAGGAGCACGTCCACGGTGGCGCGGTTGACTTCGGAGAACGCGAGGTCCTGCACGCAGCCGGTCAGGACGAGGACGCGGTGGCGGGGTGCGGCGGGTGTTTCCACGGGGCGGGTGAGCTGGTGGGAAAAGTGCGCGCGGATCGCCGGGGCCTGGGGTTCGAGGCGGCGGAGGTTATCCGGGAGGAGGTTCATCAGGCCGGCGCGACGGGCGAGGGTTTGCAGTCCGGACGCCTGCCAGAGCCAGAGTGCGCGGCCGACGAAGCGGAGGAGGCGCGGGCGGGTGAAGAGGAAGCGCAGGGTGATCCAGCGGACGAAATCGCGCTTGGGCGAAGCGAGCACGCCGGCTTTCTCAACGTCGGCGCGGGCGGTTTCAAAGAGTTCGGCGTAGTTGACGTCCGCCGGGCAGGCGGTGGTGCAGGCGAGGCAGCCGAGACAGTAATACATTTCCTCGCCGAAGGCCTTGGTGACGTCGAGTTCGCCGCCGGCGATGGCACGCATGAGGGCGATGCGGCCGCGCGGAGAATTGCGCTCTTCCTTCGTCTCCACGTAGGTCGGGCAGGTCGGCAGGCACATGCCGCAGTGAATGCACTGCTGGAGGACGGAATAATCGAGCTCGCGCAGGGTTTTCATGCGGACGCGGTGCGTTTAGTCGAAAATCTTGCCGGGGTTAAGGAAGCCGTCGGGATCGAGGGATTTTTTGACGAGGCGGAGGAGGTCGTAGGACGCATCGCCGAGCTGGCGTTTGAGGAAGGGTTTTTTGGCGAGGCCGACGCCGTGTTCGCCGGTGATGGTGCCGCCGCGTTCGAGGGTGGCGGTGACGATGTCGGCTAAGGCTAGTTCGACGCGGCGCATCTCGGCGGCATCGCGTTCGTCGGTGAGGATCGTGGGGTGCAGGTTACCGTCACCGAAATGGCCGAAGGTGGCGATGTTGAGGTCGTGTTTTAATGCGATGACTTCGACGGCGCGGATCATGCCGGCCAATTCGCTGCGGGGGACGGTGACGTCTTCCAGGATCGTGGTGGGACGCAGGCGCGCGAGGGCGGAGAAGGCACTGCGACGGGCGGTGGCGAGCTGGGCGGCCTCGGCGGCGGTAGCGGCGCGGCGGACGGAGGAAGCACCGTGGGCGCGGCAAAGTTTCTCGATCGCGTCGGCTTCATCGGCGACGGCGGAGGGGTGTCCGTCGGTCTCGACGAGGAGGATGGCGGCGGCGTCGCGGGGGAGGCCGACCTTGGCGAAGTCTTCGACGCAGCGGAGCGTCTTCTGGTCGAGGAACTCCAGGGTGCAGGGAATGATTTTGGCGGCGATGATGGCCGAGACGGTTTCGGCGGCGGCGTCCATCGCGGTGTAAGTGGCGAGGAGCGTTTGGCGCGCGGCGGGTTTGGGGAGAAGTTTGAGGAGAACCTGAGTGACGACGCCGAGGGTGCCTTCGCTGCCGATGAAGAGGTCGCGGAGATTGTAGCCGGCGACGTCCTTCACGCATTTGGAGCCGAGCCAGCAGATGGAGCCGTCGGCGAGGACGACTTCTAGGCCCATAACGTAGTCTCGGGTGACGCCGTATTTGAGTCCGCGGAGGCCGCCGGAGTTTTCGGCGACGTTACCGCCGATGGTGCTGATCTTCATCGAGCCGGGATCGGGCGGATAAAAGAGACCGACGGCGTCGGCGGCGTCGTAGATTTTCTGGGTGATGGCGCCAGCCTCGGCGCGGAGGGTGAGGTTGGCCGTATCGACTTCGAGGATGCGATCCATCTTCACGAGGCAGAGCACGACGGCGCCAGGGAGGGGGACGCTGCCGCCGGAGAGGCCGGTGCCGCTTCCGCGGGTGACGACGGGGGCGCGGTGTTCACGGGCGATTTTCAGGACGGCCGAGACGTCCGCAGCGCCGCGCGGGAAGACGACGCAGGCGGGGAGTTGCCTGAGTATGGCGGTGCCGTCGAAGCCGTAGGGCAGGATGTCTTCGCGCGCGGTGAGAACGCGGTCGGGGCCGATGCGGGCGGTGAGGGAAGAGGTCAGAGAGGCCACGGAGTTGAATAATGCCGGAGTGAAAGGCTGCGGAAGGCAGATTTTTATAGGCAGTAAATACACGGGCGAGGCTTCAGTCGATCTTGAGGCCGGAAAATATCACGCAAGGCGGAGGATTTCAGAAGGCGGGAGCTTGCAGCAGAGGGCGGGTTTGGTTCAATTCTGACTTCCTGATGCGATGACTGCCTCCAATTCACGCTCGCTCGCGTTTTCGATCCTGATTCATGCGGGGGTTGTCGCGGTGGCGTGCCTGCTCATGCTGTCGGCGAATCGGGAGCAGGTGATCGTTACGCAGGCGTTTGAAGTTTTTTCGGGCCCCGCTCAGTCGCAATCCCATGAGCCACGAAATCCGGCGCCATCCGGACCGGCGGTTAAATTTCCGGCGGTGCCGGTTTCCATTCCGCGTCAGGTCGTCGCTATGGCGGAGACCGTGGATGAACCGGTTCAACCGCCTGTGCCAGTCCATCGCGTGCCGCCGACGGTGGTGCGAACGGCTCCGGAGCGGACTTCTCCTCGGATGACCTCGGCGGAATTTCAACGGCAACATCCCTCATCGACGAGACCGTCCAACATCGGGCCCCAAGCGGTCCTGCGTCCTTCGCGGATTGATATTGGCAACGTGCTGGCGTCGTCCGGTGAAAGCTTGTCGTCCGCTCCGGCGATCGCGGCGGATGATAATTTTTCCGCTGACTATCTGGCCCGTCTGGTGGGAAAACTGCGTGCGGCCCATGAAAAACCGGACGGACTCGACGCCGGCTTGAAGGCGCGCGTGGAGTTTTCGATCCGGGCCGACGGGTCGTTCGCCGATGTGAGCATCGTGGAATCGTCCGGTAGTCGCGCGTTCGACGAATCGGTGGTGGCGGCCTTTCTCAAGGTGCACGATCTCGGCGCGCCGCCTCGCGGGGCCAGTCGGGGCAACCGCGTTACGTTTCGCACCGGCGACGGGATTTGAGCGTGCGGGTGGGACGCGCTGGCGCAAGTTGTCACCGTCACCGTGGTGTTGTGGCTCAACGGGCTGTGGCAGATTCTTACGGGCCGTAGGTGAAGTCAGTATTGGCGATGGTCCGATGTATGCGTTAGCTTAAATTATGGATTTGAACCAACTCACCCAGATGTCCCGCCAAGCCGTGAACGACGCCCAGTCCGAGGCGCGCCGTCGCAGCAACAACGAGGTGGAGACGTGGCATCTGCTCCATGCGCTGCTCGCGCAGGAAAACGGCATTGTGCCGGCGTTGGTGGAAAAACTCGGGCTGACCGTGAGCGCTCTCCAACTCGCCGCCGAGCGCGAGCTCGACCGCATTCCCAAGATTTCCGGTAGCGTGGACACCTCGAAGGTATATGTCACCCAGGCAGTCAATGAGGTGCTGACACGCGCCGAAGCCGAGGCGAAATCGCTCAAGGATGAATTTGTTTCTGTCGAACATGTCTTCCTCGGCCTCATCGACGTCGCCAAGCCTGACGGACTCGCGAAGTATTTCAAATTGTTCGGTCTCGAACGCGCCAAGGTTCTCAAGGTCCTCAAGGAACTGCGCGGCGCCCAGCGCGTGACGACCGACAATCCCGAGGCCACCTACGCCGCGCTCGAAAAATACGGCATCGACCTCGTGGCACAGGCGAAGAAGGGCAAAATGGACCCCGTGATCGGCCGCGACGACGAGATCCGCCGCACCGTGCGCATCCTCTCGCGCAAGACGAAGAACAACCCCGTCCTCATCGGCGAGCCCGGCGTTGGCAAGACCGCCATTGTCGAGGGCCTCGCGCAGCGCATCGTGCGCGGCGACGTGCCCGAGGGGCTCAAGGACAAGACCATCTTCTCACTCGATATGGGTGCCCTCATCGCCGGCGCCAAATACCGCGGCGAATTCGAGGAACGCCTCAAAGCCGTGCTGAACGAGGTGAAGCAGGCGGACGGCCGCATCATCCTTTTCATCGACGAGCTTCACACCATCGTCGGCGCCGGAAAATCCGAAGGCGCGATGGATGCCGGCAATCTGCTCAAGCCCATGCTCGCGCGCGGCGAACTCCACTGCATCGGTGCGACTACGCTCGACGAATACCGCCAGCACATCGAGAAGGACGCCGCGCTCGAACGCCGCTTCCAGCCCGTGCTCGTCGAGCCGCCGTCCGCCGAGGACGCGATCTCGATCCTGCGCGGCATCCGCGAACGCTTCGAGGTCCACCACGGCGTGCGCATTCAGGACAACGCGCTCGTCGCCGCCGTCACGTTGTCCAACCGATACATTAGCGACCGTTTTCTGCCCGACAAGGCCATCGATCTCATGGACGAGGCATGCGCGATGATCCGCACCGAGATGGATTCTGCGCCGCAGGAACTCGACGCGCTCCAGCGCCGCGTGCTTCAGCTCGAGATCGAGGAGGCCGCGTTGAAGCTCGAGAAGGACAATGCCTCGAAGCATCGCCTCGAAACTCTGCGCAAGGAGCTGGCCGACGCCCGCACCCAGGCCGCCGCGCTCCGCTCGAAATGGGAAAAGGAAAAGGCCTCGGTCGACCGCGTGCGCAAAGTGCGCGAGGAACTGGATGCCACCCGCATCGAACTCGAAAAAGCCGAGCGCGCCTACGACCTCAACAAGCTCGCCGAGCTCCGCCACGGAAAAATCCCACAGCTCGAGGCCGAGCTAAAAAAACTCGAAGCCAACGAGGCTAAGACCGAGCTCTTCAAGGAGGAGGTGTCCGCCGAGGAGATCGCCGAGATCGTCTCCAAGTGGAGCGGCGTTCCCGTGACGCGCCTCATCGAGGGTGAAAAAGACAAATTACTCCGTCTCGCCGACGTGCTTCATGAACGCGTGATCGGCCAGGAGGAAGCGGTGCAACTCGTGACCGACGCCATCCTGCGCGCCCGCGCCGGCATCAAGGATCCGCGGCGACCGGTCGGCAGTTTTCTTTTTCTCGGCCCGACGGGCGTGGGCAAGACCGAGCTCGCGAAGACGCTCGCCGAAACCCTCTTCGACACTGAGGCGGCGATGATCCGCATAGACATGTCCGAATACATGGAAAAGCACAGCGTCTCGCGTCTCATCGGCGCGCCTCCCGGCTATGTCGGCTACGATGAGGGCGGACAGCTCAGCGAAGCCGTGCGCCGCAAACCTTACGCGGTCGTCCTCTTCGACGAGATCGAGAAGGCGCACCCGGACGTTTTTAACGTTCTTTTACAAGTGCTCGATGACGGCCGAATCACCGACTCGCAGGGCCGCACAATCGACTTCAAAAACACGATCATCATCATGACCTCGAATCTCGGTTCCCGCTTCCTGATCGAGGGCGTGACGGGCGACACGATTTCGGAAACCGTGCGCGAGAGCGTGATGGCGGAACTGCGCAAGGCGTTTCGTCCCGAGTTCCTCAACCGCATCGACGAAACCATCCTTTTCAAGCCGCTCACCCTAGAGGAAATCGCGCGAATCGTTGATCTGCTCCTTGCCGACTTAAACAAGCGCGTGGCAGATAAAAGGGTTACCATTACGCTCGACAAAAAAGCCAAGGAATGGGCGGCCGAAAAAGGCTATGACCCGGTCTTTGGCGCACGTCCGCTCAAGCGTTTTCTGCAACGACAGATTGAGACGAAACTGGCGCGTGCGCTCATCGCGGGCGATGTGAAAGAAGGCGCTGCGGTTACGTTCAAGGTCAAGGGCGAGGAACTGGTGATGGCAGGATAACACATCGATTTTAGCATAGGGGATTTTGCGCGGCCGTTTCCCTGGTTCGGAGCCGGGGGTTTTGCTGCCTAACTGGCTTCGATGCGCCGACGCGTGCCCGGCTCGATTTTTAAGTTGCGACTCTTTGGCTGCCGACATGGTTTATACAAGCGTCCCCCCCCCCCCCCCAGACGCTCAAATCCCTTTATCTCTGTGTCAGCTAGAATTCTTCTGGTTAAAACAGGCTCGGCGAATGCGTTTCAAGCCAAGGCTGTCGTGGTTGTGCCAACCGGGCTGTATGTTCGCCTCATCGCAGACGAAGCGGAACTCGATGGCGTGCTTCAGTCTGAGAAGTTTGATCTCATCCTGCATGATGCCCGTCTCGCGGCGGAAGATCCGCTGTCGTTCATCGAAAAAGCACGTGTCCACCAATCTGTCACCCCGATCATTCTGGTCTGCGCCAAGCCGCAGCTGGATTTGATCGTGAAGGCCATCCGCCTCGGGGTGCGCGATCTCTTTCATCCTCCGGTCAACTTGAGCGGACTTTTCACATGCGCGACCGAGTTGCTTCAGTCTTCGTTCAACGGCAAGCCATCCTCGATGATGCAGTCATGCCGTTCGGAGCTGACGCATTTCCTGTCGGAAGCGCCCGCTAGGACCGGTTCCGTGGCGGCTGCGGGAGCATCCTCCGAAACCGGCCACAAGGAGCTTCAGGCTCTCCACGAGGAGTGCGACCGCCTCTCGGTGCAGTTGCGGGAAGAAAATGAAAAAAGGCTCGCCGCCGAGGCTGCGGTGGGCGCCCGCCTGGCGGAGTTGGATGAGCGGGAAAAGTTGCTCGTCAAAACCGAGGCCGAGTTGGTTGACGGTCAGTCCCGTGTCGTGACGGAGCGTGAGGCCGTCGCCAAGCACATGGTTTCCTTGGAAAAAGAACGCGAACGCCTGGCTTCGAACGCCGCCGAACTGGAGGCACGCGAGGGTGCCATCGAGCCTGTCCGCACGGAGCTGGCGAAGGCCCAGGAGGAGATTGAAGAGCATGAGGCCCAGCTTGAGGCGGACCGCACTGCGCTGAAAAACAAGGAGAGGCAATTTTCAGCCACCATCAAGGGACTGGAGGCCCGTGAGGCCGCCTTGGGGGCGGGCACCGCAAAACTGGAGGCGGGTAATCTTGCGCTGGAAAAAGCGATTCAGGCGCTCGCCGCTGACGAGGCCGCGCAGGCCGCCACCCGCTCGCTGGTGAAGGCTTCGGAAGCCGCCCTCCTTAAGAGAAAATCCCAGTTTGAAGCCGATGCCGCTGGTCTTGAGGCGGCGCAGGCCGAGGCTGCGTCCGCGCTCGCGGAGCACGCCAAACGCGAAGGCGTTTCGGCCCAGCGCGAGCGTGCCCTTGCCGAGCGCGAAACAGCGCTTGCGGCCGAAGAGGCTTCCGTCCGTGCGGCGGTCGCCAGTCAGGAAAAAGCCCTAGCTGAAGTGCGCGCGCGACTAGCCTCGGAAACGGCGCGCTTGGACAAGCTGCAGGAAACGCTGGCCTCGGAGGAAGCCTCCATGATGCAGGCGCGCACCGCGTTGAGGACCGAGACCGCCGCCCTCTCCAAGGAATCCGCCCGCTTGCAGGCCGAGGTGGAGGGTTTTGAGGCCGAGCGCGCCTCCGCCGCCGAGTCCATTAAAGCCGCCGCCAGCCGCGAAGCCGAGCTGGACGCGCGTGAAAAAGCCTTGGCCGTCGTGCAGAAAAAAGTCGCGGACGAAGAGGCGAGCCTCCGTCAGGCCGCCGCCGAATTGGTCGCCAAAACGCGCGCGACCGAGGGTCGCGAGTTGGCACTGCGCACGACGGAAGCGCAGATCAAGGATGCCCAGCGCAAGCTGGCGATCGAGCGCGCCGAACTCGACGCCGAAAGCGCCAGCGTGGCGGATATACAGAAAGTGCTCGAGAAATCCGAAACGCAGTTTCGCAAGCAGTCCGACGAACTGGCGCTTCGCGAGAAAACCGTCGAGGCGGCCGAGGCAAAGCACACGGCAGCGATGGCGAAGCTCGGCAAAGAGCAGACGGCGTTCCAGAATGCCCGCGCACAAATGGAGGCCGAACAAGTCGCGCTCGAAGCCGAGGTGACGGCGTTTACCGCAAAAGAAAAAGAATTTGAGTCGAAGCGCCGGCAATTTCAGGACCATATGAAAACCCTCCTAAACGTCGGCTAATTTTTCCATCCACCGCCATGTCCACCGCCAATCGTGTTTTCGTAGAGATTTCCCCGCACTCGCTGCAACTTGCGGTTATCGCGGGCCGTCGGCTGGTCGCCTGCGGCGATTATGCTTTCGATGAAAAAGAGGCGCTGGCGGCGTTCATTGCCTCCCATGACGTGAAAACCGTAGCTCTCGCCCTCGTATCGCCGCGGCAGCCATTCGCCCGTCTTTCCGGAGAGGAAGCCGTGATGGTGCGGTCCGAAGAGGGACTGCTGGCCTGCGCGCAGGCCATGTCCACGGGGCTGACCGCTCCGCTTTCCGCCGTGGCTTGCGATGCGATCACCGGCAAGGCGGTGGATCCGGCCGGACAGGAGCCCTGGCTGCTCGCCGGCACGACGGCCGAAGGTCTGACGGCCGCGCGGGATCAGCTCGCCGCGCTCGGGCTGCCTGCGCCGGTTTTGACGGTGCTCGCGCTTCCGGCGCAACTGGGCACCGTGGTGGCGGCGTTGCAGGATATGCCTGAATCCACCCGCGTGGCGGTGTTGGCACTGGGGGAAAACGATTCCGTGCTCGGTCTTGTTTCCGCCGGCGGTGTCGAGGCGGTGCGTTCCGTGGCGGTCGGTTATACGCAGATTTTTGATGCGGTGCAGGTTGAACTCGGGCTTAAGTTCCGCGCGGCCGCCCCCAAGTTGTTTTTCAACGCTTCCTACGATTTTGCCGATGCAGCGGAGAGGATCGCCGCTCGGCTGGCGGTCACGTTGCAGGGCGCACTAACGGAGTTTTCCGACCGCCCGGGCGTATTGCACGTAGTTGGTCTGCCCGAGAAACAGGAATGGCTGGGATTGGCTATGGGGCAGGCGCTCGGCATGTCCGCATGGACGCCCGATGCGACCAAGATTTGCTCGCAGCTGGAAATGGAGATCGCGGCTGAAATCACGCCGAAGGCCAACACGCTCAGGCTCGTCCAACTGGCCGCGAGCAGTGATGCCACCAAGTCCGCGTGGCTTCCTTTTTCCCTTGGAAACCGGCCCAAGCCGGCGGCGGCGCCTGTTGTCGCTCCCGCTCCGGCGGCGGCAGTGCCCAAGAAACCCGTGGTTGCGCCTCCCGCCGCAAAGCCGCCGCTCCCGGTGGCAAAGCCGGTAGCGCCCGCCCCGCCTCGTCCGGCTCCCAAGCCTGCGCCGGCCGCCGCCGTCCCGGCGAAACCTACCGCAGTCAAGGTGCCCACGGCCTCGGTTGCCACTATCCCGCCTTCCGAAAAACCCGCGCCGGTGCAGGCTGAGGCCGCGTCTGTTCCCGTTGCCCCCTCGACCAAACGTCCTTGGCCCATTTATGGAGCGGTGGCCGCCGTCGTCATCATTGTCGCCGCGGTGGGCGTAAAGTTTTACGCCGACAACCAGGCACAGGCCAAGGAACTTGCTTTGCGGCAGATTGCCGAAAAGGCACGGCAGGAGGCCGACCGCGTTCATCAAATCGCAGTGGGAAAGGCCGAGGCCACCTTGAAGATCAATCCGGTGACCGGGTTGCCTGCAGAATGGGTTTCCACAGATATTGGCTCAACGACGTTTGCCGGTTCGGCAGGTTTTAAACAGGGGGCATTCCGCATGACCGGCTTCGGCCGCAATATCGGCAACTTCAAGGACAGCTTCCTTTTCAACTATGTGCCGATGGCTGGTGACGGTGTCGTTACCGTCCGCCTGATGGCGATCACTGATGCCAGCCGCGTGGCCAAGGTCGGCTTGATGATGCGCGGGGCCTTGGATGATGGGGCGAGCCATGTTTCCCTTCTGATCGAAAACGGAGGCAAGGATCTAAAGGTGGTCTGGCGTGAGAAGTCCGGCGTGCAGGCGGCGATCATCAATTCTACAGGTGACGCGGTGTTAAGCGTGCCGATCTGGCTTAGGTTGGTGCGTGCGGGCAGCAACATCACGGCCTATCAATCGGATAATGGAAAAGCCTGGCGTATCGTGGCCGGCACACCGTTGACCGTTCAAATGACCGGTGAAATCTATGCGGGTATGGCGGTGTGCTCGCGGGACGATGCGCCCACGTTGGCGTCGTTTGATCATGTCAGCGTGCCGGGCTGGGAATCCTCTCCGCCGATCCTGGCGGGATCTGAACAGTAATCGGCGTCGTCGTTCTTCGCGTTTTCTTCTTTGCGCAAGGATGAGCACGAATGAACGCTGCGGATAAACACCATGTGCGCCGAATCCATCCGTTTTTATAACCGTTACACGCAGGCGACCGAAATCGAGCAGGTCTATGGCGAGAAATGGCTACGCTGGACCTACGAGACGGTGGCGGGGCGTTTGGCGGTAGGCGCCTTGATCAAGCGCACGGTGTTTTCGCGTTGGTATGGGTGGCGCATGGACCGGCTCGTGAGCGCGCAGAAGGTGCGACCATTCATTGACGACTACAAACTGAACGCGGCGGAGTTCGCCCGCGCGCCGGACGAGTTCAAGACCTTCAATGAATTTTTCTACCGCGGGTTAAAGGTATCGGCGCGTCCGGTGGCCCCGGGCGGGGATGTCGCGGTGTTCGCCGCCGACGGCCGGCACCTGGCGTTTCCCGACGTGGACACGGCGGAAGGGTTTTATGTAAAGGGCATGAAGTTCACGTTTACCGAGCTGTTCGGCGATGCGGCGCTGGCGAAGGAATTCGCCGGCGGGGCTATGGTGATCTCGCGGTTGTGTCCGGTGGATTACCATCGGTTTCATTTTCCGGTGGCGGGCGTGCCGGGAGCGCCAAAGTCGATCAACGGGTGTTTGTTTTCAGTGAGTCCGATCGCGCTGCGGCGCAGCGTGCGTTATCTTGTGCAAAACAAGCGTGCGCTCACCCTGATCGAAGGAACGCGGTTCGGGCGCGTGGCGATGTTCGAGGTGGGGGCGACCTGCGTGGGCACGATCGTGAACGGATATGCGGCGGGGCAGCCGGTGGCGAAGGGCGCAGAGAAGGGCTATTTTACCTTCGGGGGTTCATGCGTCATCACGGTGTTTCAGAAAGGACGCATTCGGTTTGAGGACGATGTGGTGTCACAGAGCGTCCGGCAGATCGAGACCTACGCGAGGATGGGCGACCGGCTGGGTGTGGCGACGGGGTAGTCCGCCTTCGGACTTGCCAGAGTGAAGCGGAAAATCGCACTCTGTATGTGCAGATTCGTTTGTGCTCGGGTGGTGGAATGGCAGACACGAAGGTCTTAGAAGCCTTTGCCGTAAGGTGTGCAGGTTCGAGTCCTGTCCCGAGCACCAATTTAACAAGCTCCCCCGGGAGGCTGTCTAGGCTGAGTGGTTTAGAAGCCTTACACATGGCGGCTTCGACATTATTCGAACCGCACTAGGTGACCGGTGCCGACCATGAAAGGTCGTTGTCTCGATTGCGCGAGGGTATTTCGGGCGATCTGCCCTCGGCGTGATTTTTACTAAAACCCTCAAGATGAATTATCATTCACTCAAATTTTTAAAACGTAGTCCTGGGGTTTATTCCAGTTCACGAGAGCGGCCTGCTCGGAGGGTGAGAGTTCGAGGCGTTTGACAAGGGATAGCTTTTCGACCGCCGTCACGAGGGTTTGCAGCGAATAGTTGCCCGCCGCCAAGGCCTCTTCCGCTTCGAGCAAGAGGGTGCGCGGATAAAGAGCGGTCAGCGGCTCGAAACCGTGCGGCACGTGCGGGACGGCTCCTGTGCGGCCGGCCCCGAGAGAGAGCAGGCGACGGAGGAACGTGGGGTCGAGACACGGCAAATCGACCGCGATCACGAGCACCCACGGATGCCGCGCTGCGGAGAGCATGGCGGCCAAACCCGCCAGCGGGCCGGCGTCTTGCACGGAGTCGTAAACGACGAGTGCGTTGGGTATGCCGTAGTCAACATTCGGAAGACCGGAGATGATGAGTTCGGAGCACCCGGCTTCACGCAGGAGGCGGGCTTGCCGGGCGATCAAGGGCTCTCCGCCGACGGGAAGAAACGCCTTGTCTCGTCCCATGCGCGAGGATCGCCCGCCAGCGAGGATCGCTCCGCTGAACGTGAAATCAGCCATGGGCAAGGACACCTGGCCGGGTTGCGCGCAGCCAGCCGTCGGTGAGGATTTTTGCTCGGAGTCCGCCACGATTTTTGAGCGCGGCCTCGGTGCCGGGGGCGAAGGCTGCGTTCATCCAATGGCAGGGGGAGCATTCGGTGGCGCCGAGGAAGGCGACTCCTTGAAGGATGAATTCACGGCCGATGAGGGTGTTGAGATCTATCCCTCGTGTGATGACGTTGCGGCGAAAGGCGGACGGTTCGCGATCCCATAAATCGAAGCGGGCGCGGAGTTCGTCGTAGATTTCGCCGGAGAAGAAGGTGATCTGGCCTTTGTAGTCGGGCTTGAAATCGAAGAACCGGTCGCCGCGGATGCCGTGGCCGGCGACGCATTCGATTTCGGGCACGGCGATGACGGAGTGTTCCCCGGCGGGCAGGCCTTGGTGTCCAAAGTAGTTGTGGCCGGGCGAGAGGTAGAGGTGTTCGACGCGGAACATGGTCAGGGCCCGTGGAGATGTTTCAGGCACTCGCGGATCGCGGGAAGGAGGGGAGGGAGGCATTCGCCAATGGCGCGGGGGTTTCCAGGAAGATTGACGATGAGTGTGCGGCCGCGCGTGCCGGCGGTGGCGCGGGAGAGGATGGCGGTGGGGACTTTGGCGAAACTGACGGCGCGCATGGCCTCGCCGAAGCCGGGAAGTTCGCGTTCGAGGATATCGCGGGTGGCCTCTGGCGTGACGTCGCGAGGTGCGGGACCGGTGCCGCCAGTGGTGACGATGAGGTCGCAGTGGTCGGTGTCGCAGAGCGTGCGGAGCGTTTCGGCGATGACGGCGCGGTCGTCGGGGATGAGGCGGGCGACGAGCGTTGGTGCAGGGTCGAAGGAGGCGGTGAGAATGCGCTCGATCTCGGGGCCGCTAAGATCGGGGTAGATGCCGGCGGAGGCGCGGTCGCTGAGGGTGACGCGGGCGATCTTCATTTTTTCTCTTTTAATGACACGCGGACTTCGCCGATGACCATGGCCTTGTCCACGGCCTTCATCATGTCGTAGAGCGTGAGGGCGGCGATGGAGACGGCGGTGAGGGCTTCCATTTCGACGCCGGTTTTTCCTGTGAGCCGGGCTTCGGCGGTTATGAGGATGCGGTCGCGTTTGACGGCGAAATCGACGGAGACCTTGTCGAGCGCGAGCGGATGGCAGAGGGGAATAAGTTCGGACGTGCGCTTGGCCGCCATGATGCCGGCGAGGCGGGCGCAGGCGAGGACGTCGCCTTTGGGGAGAGCCTTTTTTTTGAGGAGACGGATCGTGGCGGGCGCGCAACGCAGCTCTCCGGTGGCGATGGCGTGGCGCACCTGCGGGAGCTTGGCACCAACATCGACCATGGTGGCAGCGCCAGTGTCATCGAGATGGGAGAACTTTTTCATGGGCACTGGCATGGCAGAACCTCCACCTCGGTGCCAGCTTCAGTGGTGGCGGGGACGCGTAGCAGACCGGTGGCGGCGCCGAGCACGGTGAGATCGGAGGAGTCGCGCCAAGGGAGTGGGAGCACGCGGCGAGTAGTGCCTTCGTCGGCCCAGAGGCAGGGCCACCAGGTTTCGCGCGGGTCGGGCCGGAGCGCGCTGTTCGGGGCGAGCTTGGCGTGAACGAGGGCGACGGGGGCGGCACCGGCGAGGCGGGCGAGGAGGCGTTTAACGAAGAGGTGAAAACACACGAAGTGGGAGAGCGGGTTGCCCGGCAGGCCGAATGCGAGGCAGTCGCCGCGGGAGGCGGCGATGAAAGGTTTACCGGGGCGGCTGGCGACTTTGGCGCAGTGGATCGTGAAACCTTGGGCGGCTAGCAGCGCAGCGGTGTGGTCGTGATCGCCGACGCTGGCGCCGCCGCTGATCAGAAGAATGTCCGGAGAGGTGGCGAGGGCGGCGGCGAGGGCGTCGGAGGCGGCGGGACGGGAGTCGCCGACGCGTTGTTGCCAGATGAGGTCGGAATTGGAGTCGCAGAGCAGGGCGGCGATGAGGGTGGAGTTGGAATCGCGGATCTGGCCTTGAGCGGGAAGTGTTTCCGGGGGGACCAATTCGCCGCCGGTGATGAGGTGGGCGACGCGGGGGCGTCGGGTGACGAGCGGGGTGGTCGCACCGACGGATGCGAGCAGCGCGAGGGCGCCGGCGCGGAGGGATTGCCCTGATGACAGGAGAGCGTCACCTGCGCGGGCTTGGGAGGCGCGGCGCCGGATGTGGCGCGTCGATGGGGGTTGCAGAAGCTGGAGCTGGTTGGAGGAGGTTGGCGCAGTATCCTCCTGCATGATGAGCGCGGCGTCGGAAGAGGGTAGCGCGCTGCCGGTGAGAATACGCAGGGCGGTGCCAAGCGCGGGAGCAGAAGCAGGTGCGGGTGATCCCGGGGTGATGGTGCCGGTAAGAGTGACCAGACCGGCGGGTTGGTCGGCGTGGACGAGATAACCGTCGATGGCGGAGCGGTCGAAAGGTGGTTGATCTTCGGGGGCGAGAATAGTTTCGCGGAGAACGCGCCTGTCGGCCGAGCTGAGTGGAATTCGTTCGCAAGGGAGCGGGGAGGCGAGTGAATCCAGAAGCGTCCAAAGTTCGGCGACCGAGATCATGCGGAGAACGTGTCGGTTTTCCAAATGGGAACGTCTTGTTTGAGACGGTCCATGAAGGCGGCAAGAAGGGCGAAGGCCGGGGCGCGGTGTTTTGCGTGGACGGCGATGTGAATCGCGGCTTCGCCGACGCGGATGATTCCGATGCGGTGTTGGACGCGGACGGAATTACAGGGGTGGGCGGCGGCGAGCTCGGTGAGCAAGCGGCGCATCACAGTCTCGGCCATGGGTTGATAGGCTTCGTAAACGAGGGCGGAGATGGGCCGACCGGCTTCCTCGCCGCGGACGAAGCCGGTGAACTCGGCGAGAGCGCCGACATCAGAATGAGCCGCGCGGACGGGTGGGGTGATGATGGTGTCGTTGATGAGAATCTCGATGTGCATCATTAGCCTCCGGAGACAGGCGGGATGATGGCGATTTCGTCGGAGGGCGCGATGACGGCATCCGGAGGGAGGAAGTCGTTGCCGCGTGCGAGACGCGAACTCGCGCGGAGGGGCGCCATTCCGGCGTGGCGGCGGATGATCAGGTCCCAGAAATTGGATGAACTGAGGGGCGCGGCTACGGGTATCTCTTCTTGGGTAACTGCGGCGATACGCCGGGCGTGGGCAAAATAAAGGACGGTCATGGCTTCAGCCGCCGATGGCGGTCATGGGGCGGGCGGGTTCGTAGGTGTCGCCGAAGGCATGATCCTCGGGTTTGTTGGTGATCGCTTCGGTGAGGAGCGCGTCGAGGTCGGCGTGGCCGGTGCGGAGCGGGGCGAGGAGGTCGATCTCGCCGTGGCGGCCGAGGCAGGGGCGCAATTTGCCGTCGGCGGTGAGACGGAGCTTGTTGCAGGAGCCGCAGAAATCCGGAGTGGTGAGCGCGCCGATGAAGCCGATCATGGCGCCGTTGGCGGCGCGGGCGTAGCGGGCGGGACCATGGCCGGCGCGGTAGTCTGGGAGCGTTTCGAGGGGGCCGAGCTCGGCTTCGATGCGGGTGCGGGCGTCTTCGCAGGAGAGGAAGTTGCGCTCGTCGAGCACGTCGGTGCGGGTGAGTGGCATGAGCTCGATGAAGCGGACGGGCGTGCGGTGTTCGGCGGCGAAACGCGCGAGAGGCACGAGTTGGTCCTCGTTTACGCCGCGCATGAGAACGACGTTGAGTTTCACCGCTTCGAAATCGGCGGCGAGGGCGGCGTGAATGCCAGCGAGGGCGTCGGCGAGACGTCCGCCGGTGACGCGGTGGTAGGTGTCGGTGTCGAGGGCGTCGAGGGAGACGTTGACGGAGGTGACGCCGGCCGCGCAGAGTTCGCGGGAAACGGTGGCGAGGCGCGTGCCGTTGGTGGAGAGGCCTAGGCTGCGGGTGGTCGGGAGCGCGGCGATGCCGGCGGCGATGGAGACGAGATCGGGGCGGAGCAGGGGTTCGCCGCCGGTGAGGCGGAATTTGGCGAAACCGAGTTTAGAGGCGGCGGCGGCGATGGAAATGAGTTCGCCGGAAGTGAGGTGGTCGGGGCGTTGCGCCCAGCCCTTGTAGCCCTCGGGCATGCAGTAGAGGCAGCGCTCGTTGCACCGGTCGGTGACGGAGATGCGCAGATAATCGATGGTGCGTCCGAAAGGATCGGTCATGTGATCACGAGCTTGAGGGAGGCGATGCCGAGGACAATCGCGAGGGCGGGGCGGAGTTGGGGGGCGCGGGCGTTGATGCTGCCCCAGCGGGCGCCGATGAAACCGCCGATGACCACGGTCAGCGCGAGCAGGGGCCACGCGGAGGGGAGGTTATGCAGCGACGAGGGGTTCCCGGCGAGGCCGGCGGCGGAATTGACGAAGATGAACGGGGCGGAGACGGCGGCGGCGGTCTTGGTGTCGGACCAACGCGCGAGCAGTATCAGCGGTGTGAGGAAAATGCCGCCGCCGACGCCGATGAGGCCGGAGACTAGGCCCATGATCGCGCCGGCGATGAGGAGCCAAACGAAGGGGGCAGCGCGGAGATCGGTGGATTTCGGCGAGGGCAGGAGAAGGCGGAGGGCGGCGAAGGCCAGAGCGAGGGCGAGGAGAAGCTTGAAAACGTGCGTGGGGAGATCGAGGCGGCCGCCGAGGAATGCAAAGGGAATCGAGGTGACGGCGAACGGCCAGAAAAGACGCCAGGCGAAATGGCCGGCGCGAAAAAAAAGCACGGTGCCGATGAGCGAGACGGCGAGGTTGAGGGTGAGCGCGGTGGGCTTCATGACGGCGGGCGCGATGCCGGCCAGCGCCATGACGGCGAGGTAGCCGGAGGCACCGCCGTGGCCGACCGCACCGTAGAGAACGGCCACGACAAAAAGCGGAAGAATCAGATAAGCCCAATCAGCCATGGTGGCGTCCAGACAGACGCGAGACGGCCACGGCGCAAGCCTTGTAGCTTGGTTGGCGGGAGTGCGGATCGAAGGAGGGGAAGGTGAGGAGGTTCACGGCGGCGAAGTGCATCGGCATGAAGAGCTGGCCGGGTTGCACGGTGGGCGTGACGACGGCAAAGGCCTCGGCTTCGCCCCGGCGCGAGCGGACGGCGACGCGGTCGTTGTGCGCGATGCCGAGGCGGTCGGCGTCGGAGGGGTTGATCTCCACGTAGAGGGAGGTGGGGGCGAGCTTGCGGAGGACGTCGCTCTTGTTGGTGCGCGAGCCGGTGTGCCACTGGGCGGAGGTGCCGCGGCCGGTGTTGAGCAGGAACGGCCAGTCGGCGTCGGGAAGCTCGGGCATGGGGCGCGGTTCGTCGAAGAGGAAGATGGCGCGCTCGTCGGGGGTGAAGAATTTGCCGTCGGCGAAGAGGCGGCGGTGGGTGTCGGAGGATGACCACTCGCTGGCGCTCGCGGCTACGTGGGGGGCGGGGTAGGGCCACTGGATGCCGCCTTGCTGCTGGATGTGGTCGTAGCCTTGGATGCCGGAGAAGTCGCACGGTTGTTCTCGGGAGAGTTTTTGGAGGATGCGGAAGGCGGCCTCGGGGCTGGTCCATTCGCGGAACATGGCGCCGCAGCCCCAGGCTTCGGCGACGAGTTTGAAGATGGCGAAGTCGCTGAGGGCCTGGCCGGGGGCGCGGGAGACTTTGCGGACGACGCCGAGGCGGCGTTCGCTGTTGATGAGAATGCCTTCTTTTTCGCCCCAGCCGGCGGCGGGAAGGACGAGGTCGGCCATCTGCGCGGTCTCGGTCGTGGCATACATGTCCTGCACGACGAGGAAATCGAGTTTCTGGCGGATCTCGGGGAAGCGCTTCTGGTTGATCCAAGAGTGGGCTGTGTTGGTGGCGATGACCCAGAGGCCCTTGATGGCGCCGGTGTCGATGCCGTCGATGATCTGGTCGTAGGCCCAGCTTTTTTCGGAGGGGATGGCGGCGGGGGTAATGCCTAGAATGTTGGCGACGTGGGTGCGGTGGGCGTCGTTGGCGAAGTCGTAGCCGCCGAGGAGGGAGGTGGCGTTGCCAAAGAGGCGCGAGCCCATGGCGTTGCACTGGCCGGTGATGGAGTTGGCGCCGGTGCCGGGGCGGCCGATGTTGCCGGTCATCAGCGCGAGATTAATGATGGCTTGGGCGGTGCGCGTGGCTTCGTGGCTCTGGTTGACGCCCATCGTCCACCAGAAAGAAACGCGTTCGCGAGTGGCGATGATTTCCGCGATGCGGTGCAACGTGGCGGCGGGGAGGCCGGTGTCGGCGACAATGCGCTCGATGGGGAAATCTGCGAGGAAGGCGCGGAAGGCGGGGAAGTTTTCCGTGTGGGCGTCGAGGTAGGATTGCTTGATCGCGCCGCGGTCGAGGAGGAGTCGGGCGAGACCGTAGAGGAGCGTGAGGTCGCTCTTGGGGCGGAGCGGAACGTGGAGCGTAGCGGCGAGGGCGGTCTCGGTGCGGCGCGGGTCGATGACGACGATCTCGGGTGAGCGGCGGTTCATCATCACGCGTTGCCACATGATGGGATGGGCGATGCAGGGATTGGCGCCGATGAAGATGAGGGCGTCGCTCTCCTCGAAGTCGGCGTAGGTGAAGGGCGGCGCATCGAAGCCGAAGGACTGTTTGTAGGCGACGTGCGAGGTGGCCATGCACTGGCGCGTATTGGAATCGACGTCCACCATGCCCATGCCGAATTTCGCGAGGGCGCCGAGGAGCGCCATTTCTTCCATCACGATCTGGCCGGTGCTGAGGAACGAGAGTGCGCGGCCGCCGTGCGTCCGGTGGATGCGGCGGAAATTTTCGGTGAACGCGGCGAGGGCGATTTCCCAGGAAACAGGTTCGAGTTTGCCCGAGGTGGGATTGCGCAGGAGCGGGGTGGTGAGGCGGTCGGTGGCGGCGAGCGGGGCGAGGGCTTCCCAGCCTTTGGGGCAGGCCATGCCGAGGTTGACGGGATAGTCGGGATCGGGGCTGAGGTTGATGGCTTCGCCGCCGGCGTTGAGGTGGATTTTGAGCGAGCAACCGGTGCTGCAAAAACCGCAGATCGAAGCCGCGGTGCCGGCGGGGGCGAGGCGCGCGGGGACGAGGCCGAGGCCGAAATCGCCGGGGCGTTGCACGAGGTCCGAGGTCATCGGTCCGGTGCGGGCGTGGAGGAGGTCGTCGAGGGCGCTCATAGGCGGGAGACGGAGTTTTTAACCACGGATGGCACGTATGAACACGGATGTCGGGAGGGGGAAAAGGGGGAGGGAAGATTTTTGCCCGCGAAACACACGAAATACACGAAAAGGCGGACGAAGATTTAGGCGGGGAGGCCGGGCATTTTTGGGGCGTCCACGGCGCGGAAGAAGAGGACGCGTTCGGTGAGTTCACCGGCGATGAGCAGGGCGATGGCGAGCCACGTGGTGGCGGGTGGCGCGGCGTGGGCGGCGAGCGCGAAGGGTAGGAAGACGCCGCCGAAAAGACTGGCGAGCAGGCGTAGACCGAAAAGAGCGCGCAGCGGGCCGGTGAGGAGGCGGGCGGTTTTGAGGCCGGGCGTCATGGGGGTGTCGGACTCGGCGAGGTCAAGGGGGCGGAAAACGCGGGCTTCGACGGCGAGTTTGGTGAGCGTGACAGCGATGAGAGCGGCGGCGATGGGCGTGGAAATGGGGGTGAGCGCGAGCGTGGTGGCGAGGGCGAGGATGAACGCGGTGCCGAAGAAGCGTGGGGCGGTTTGGGCGAAGCGCCAGAAGTGGCGGTGCGTATCGACGTAGATCATCACCGAGCAGAAGAGCGCGAGGGTGCCAATGAGGGCGGAGGCGAGAGTGAGAACGGCGGGATGTTGGCCGTAGCAGGCCGAGAGTTGAGAGAGAAACGCATGGGCACCCGGAATAAGTGTCACGTAATACGTGACACTTGATTTGACGTCGAAGGAACTAAGAGCGGCGAGCAACACGACGGGAAACCAAAGGCCGAAGAGGACGGCTTCGCGGCTGAGCCAACTGCGACGGAGGCCGAGGAAGATGCGCCACGCACGGAGCGGTTTCCCGAGATGGAAGACGCTGGAGGAGAGACCGAGTGCGCCGACGATGACAGTGATGGAAAGAAGCTGAGGGCGATGGGACGCGAAGGGAGCGAGGGGCGATGCGGCCAGGACGTTGCAGCCCACGGCGAGCGGCAGGAGCGTGAGCATCAGCGCGAGTGGCCAGTGGGTGGGCTGGGGTTTGAGGGTGGCGGCGTCGGCGGGGACGAGGTTTTGTGGGAGCGATTTTTTGGAGAGGTAGCGGGTGGTGGGTTGGGTGTAGGACGGATGGGGAGGGAGCTGAGAGTTGAGCGCTGAGAGCTGAGAGCCGGAACCGGAACCGGAGCCGAAGCTGGGCGCGGGGACGGTGATAATGCGGATCGCGCTCGTGGGGCAGGCTTGGGCGCAGGCGGGGGCTTCGCCAGCGGCGAGGCGGCCGTGGCACATGTCGCATTTGCGGACGATGCCGCGCTTGGCGTTATATTTTGGGACGTCGTAGGGGCACTTCAGCACACAGTAGCTGCAGCCGATGCATTGGTCGTCGAGGTGGACGACGACGCCCGTGATCGGATCTTTTTCGTAGGCGAGGACAGGGCAGCCGTTGAGGCAGGCGGGGTCGGCGCAGTGGTGGCAGGCGGTGGTGACGGTCTGCGAAAACGGATATGAGGGATCGGGGCTGACGAGGAGGCCGACGTCGCGCCAGGTCTCTTCGTCGTCGAGGCCATTGAGGGAATGGCAGGCGGAGACACAGGCTTTGCAGCCGGTGCAGGAGTCGAGTTCGACCTCGAAGGCGTAGTGTTCGCCGGGGCCGGGGGCGGTGAGGGGGATGAGGGAACGGAAGTTTTCGATTTTCGATTTTGGATTCTCGATTTTCGATTGAAAGGCAACGGCGGCGCGGGCGGCGGGGGTTTGCAAGGTGCCCTGTTCGGCGAGGAGTTCGTCGATGAGCGCGAGCGTG
>JANXRL010000177.1 GCA_025352985.1 Verrucomicrobiota bacterium | reverse complement strand
CGCCGCCGAAGCCACGCTCACATCGTGCGCCTTCGCCGCGTCCTGCACCACCTTCACGATCTCCACCAGCGAGACCGGCTTCAGCAAATACCGAAACAGCGCCGCTTCGTTCACGCTGCGGAGCAGCATCTCGGGTTTCATGTAGCCCGTCACCAGCACGCGCTGCATGTGCGGAAATTCCTCCCGCGCGCGCACGAGAAAATTCATCCCGTTTCCGCCCGGCATCAGGTGGTCCGCGACCACCACTTTGAACGTTTTCTTCTGCAAGATAAAATCCGCGTCGCGCGCCGAGGTCGCCGTCGTCACGTCGAAAAACGGCCCCAGTGCCGCCGCCAGAACTTCGAGCAACGGCAGCTCGTCATCGACGAGCAACACGCCTTCGCGGACCACGGTCTCCGGCTGCTGGTGGTCGGCGCTCATAGCGTTACGCTGTTAGCCTCGAACCGCTTGGCAAACTGAATTCCGCGCCACCGGCGGCGCGCGCGGCTCTTTTGATTTGCGGTCATCCGCTGCGCGCGAAATCCTCCGCCTGCAACGCGATGGCTTCCCCCGATCTTCACGCCGCTGCCCGCGCCGGCACGCTGAACCAACTTCCGGGCACCGAGCTCACCGGGGCCCTCCTCACTGCGGGCAACGCCTCCGGCAACACTCCCCTCCACGTCGCCGCGAAACACGGGCACCTCGACCAGCTCCCGCCCGGCACGCTTACCGCCGCGACCCTCTCGTTGAAAAACGACGCCGGCTACACCCCGCTCCATCACGCCGCCATCGGCGGACACCTCGACCAGATTCCGCCCGGGCTGCTCACGCCCGAAAGCCTCGCCGTGCGCAGCAACGCCGGCTACACCGTTTTCCACCTCGCCACCGCCAACGGCCATCTGCCCCAGCTGCCGGCCGCGCTGATCCACGCGGCCGCGTTTCAAAACAAAACCGACGTCGGCAACACCCCCCTCCACGAGGCCGCCGAGCAAGGCACGCTCGACCGCGTGCCGCCGGAATTTCTCACCACGGCCGGTCTGGCCGAAAAAAATCTCGGCGGCGAAACCGTCCTGCACGTCGCCGCATTCAACGGCCATCTCGATCAAGTTCCGCCCGCCCACCTCACGTCCGCCGTGCTGTTGGAAGCCACGAGCGCGGGCGACACGGTTTTCCACGCCGCCGCGATCTCCGGCCATCTGGGGCAGATTCCCTTCGAGTTTTTGACGCACAACAACCTCATCGGCGCGAGCAAGGCCGGCTTTACCGCAATCCACGCGGCCGCCGAGACCGGCCAGCTCGATAAAATTCCGGCCAAGCACCTGAGCGCCGACCTCCTCCTCTCGCGCAACGACAATGGCGACACCCCGCTCCATGCGGCCGCCTTCGAAGGCCATCTCGATCAAATCCCGCCGGCGTTGCTCACCGCCGAAGCCGTTTCCGTGCGCAATTACGAAGGCGTCTCCGTCTGGCGTATCGCCTGCGACCGCGGCTTCGCGGAGCAGATCCCGCCCGCCGGCCGCCCCCGCAAGATCGGCCCGTTCGACCGGATTTTCCGCCAGCTCTTCCGCCCCCGGGCGAAGTTTTAAAAGGTAGGGCGCGTTATCCCTAACGCGCCAGTTGGTCGCGGCGTTGCCAGTAAGCGTAGTCGCCGCGGCGGGTGAAGGATAACCCGCCCAACTCTTCGTTCTCCACTTTCGGCTTCACCTGCGCGGGCCGCTGACCTTTGCTCGCTGCTCCTCGCGCCCAGCGCGCTCCACTCTTCATGAACACCACCATCACTGCCATCACCGCCCGCGAGATCATCGATTCCCGCGGCAATCCGACCGTTGAGGTCGACGTCAAGCTCGCCAGCGGCGCCCTCGGCCGCGCGGCCGTCCCCTCCGGCGCCTCCACCGGCGAGCACGAGGCCATTGAACTCCGCGACGGCGATGCCAAACGCTACGGCGGCAAAGGCACCCAGAAAGCCGTCGGCAACGTGAAGGCCAAAATCGCCCCCGCGCTCATCGGCTTCGACGCCTGCGACCAGATCGGCATCGACCGCGCGATGATCAAGCTCGATGGCACCAGCACCAAGTCGAAGCTCGGCGCCAACGCCATCCTCGGCGTCTCCATGGCCGCCGCCAAAGCCGCCGCCGCCGCCCTCAACCAGCCCCTCTACAAATACCTCGGCGGCCCAAATGCGAAAGTCCTCCCCGTCCCCATGATGAACATCATGAACGGCGGCGCGCACTCCGATGCCCCCATCGATTTCCAGGAATTCATGATCATGCCCATCGGCGCGAAATCCTTCTCCGAAGGCCTCCGCATGGGCTGCGAAGTTTTCCACGCCCTGAAAAAAGCCCTGAAGGAAAAGGGTCTCGCCACCGCCGTCGGTGACGAAGGCGGCTTCGCCCCCAAGCTCGCCTCCGCCGAGGCCGCGCTCGACATCATCTCCGTCGCCGTGAAAAACGCCGGCTACAAACTCGGCAAGGACATCGCCCTCGCCCTCGACGTCGCCGCCTCCGAATTCTACGTGAAGGAGAAGAAGCACTACGTCTTCAAGAAATCCACCGGCCAGATCCTCACCGGCGACGACATGGTCGCCTTCTACGCTGCGCTCGTCGCGAAATACCCGATCATCTCCATCGAGGACGGCTGCTCCGAGGGCGATTGGGTCACGTGGAAGAAACTCACCGACGCCATCGGCGACAAGGTGCAGCTCGTCGGCGACGATCTCTTCGTCACCAACACCTCCTTCCTCAAAAAAGGCATCGAGACCGGCACCGCCAACTCGATCCTCGTGAAGGTAAATCAAATCGGCACGCTCACGGAAACGTTCGACGCCGTCGAGATGGCCAAGGAGGCGAACTACACCGCCGTCATCTCCCACCGCTCCGGCGAAACCGAGGATGTCACCATCGCCGACATCGCCGTCGCCACGAACGCCGGCCAGATCAAGACCGGCAGCGCCAGCCGCACCGACCGCATCGCGAAATACAACCAGCTCCTCCGCATCGAGGAAGAGCTCGGCTCCACCGCGATCTACGGCGGCCGCCTGTAAGAGAAACTGCGCTCTTTTAGCCCAAGCCGGACGCCAACAGCGTCCGGCTTTTTTCTGCCGCATTATGAGCAATTGGAAACCGCTACCTCGTCACCAACCCGAGATTCTTCGCATGGAACCGCAGCGCCCCCTGAACATGCGCATCCCAGTAATCCCAATTATGCGCCCCGGCGAACTCCCGGTAAACATGCGGAATTTTGGAACCAGTGAGTTCACGTTGAAACTTCCGGTTGTCCTCGATCAGAAAATCTTCCGTCCCGCAGTCGAGCAGCAGCTTCGGCAGGGTGCTCTCTTTCTTGGCACGTTTCGCCAACGCTAGAATATCATGCCCGCCGCTCATGGGTGAAGTGCCGAACACGCGCTTTAACTCAGCCAAAAAAACATCGGACCAAGCGCGTCGCTTGGCCTCCTCCCAGTAGCCCTCATCGCCCTCGATGCTGCCCCAACCCACCGCGCCCGAATGGCTGTTCACCGAACAAAACCGGTCCGCGTAACCCAGCCCCACGCGCAGCGCACCATACCCGCCCATCGACAGCCCGCCGATGGCCCGCGCCCCGCGTTCGGCCTTCGCTTGAAACGTGCGCTCAACAAACGACGGCAGTTCCTCACCGATGTGCCGCGCATAAGCCGGCCCTTGGTCGTTGTCCGTGTAAAATCCGCGATAGCCGTCCGGCATCACCACGATCAGCGGCAGCTCGCGCGCATAATCCTCGATGCGCGAGCGGCGCAGCCAAGCCGTGGAGTCGTCGCTTAACCCGTGCAGCAGATAAAAAGTCGCATAGGGCGGCTTGCCGGTTTCGGGCAGCAGCACCTGCATGATGGTCTGCTTGCCGATGACGTCGCTTTTCCAGTGAACGGTGCTCCAAGCCATGGCAGGAATTTATCTGGAAAGGGAAAATCGGGAAAGGAAAAACCCCGTGATTTTAAGCCCGGATGAATTTATCCGGTTCCTGATTTCCAGCTTTCCAGATAAAACTTCTTGAAATCCGCCCTTACTCGACGCGCACAATATATCCGCGGAGATATTCACTCTCCGGCATCGTCACCAGCACCGGATGATCCGCCGGCTGGTGGCAGAACTCCACCACGCGCACCTTGCGCTTTGCATCGGTCGCCGCATCGGCGAGCACGCTGCGCAGTTCCGCGTCCTGCATGTGATGCGAACACGTGTAGGTCGCGAGAATACCACCCGAAACCAGGCTCTGCATCGCGCGCAGGTTGATCTCCTTGTAGCCGCGCAACGCCCCTTCCAGTGCGCTCTTCGACTTCGCGAACGGCGGCGGATCGAGCACGATCACATCCCACAACGGCTCCCCGTGACGCGCCGGATCGTTAAACCAGTCGAACACGTTCGCGACCGCAAACGTCGCATTCACGCCGTTGCGCTCCGCGTTTTTCTTGGCTTGGTCGATGGCGTCCGCCGCGCTGTCGAGGCCAAGAACTTCCTTTGCGCCCGCCCGCGCCGCATGAAGAGCGAACGGCCCTTGGTTGCAGAACGCATCCAGCACCCGCTTGCCCTCGCAATGCTTCGCCAGAATCGCGTGTTGCTCGCGCTGGTCCAAATAAAATCCGGTCTTCTGGCCGCTCTGGAGATCGAGCCAGTAATCGAAGCCGTCGATCGTCTCCCAGCGCGGAACCCACGCCTGCCCGCTGCGCGTATGCACGCCAAGCGGCAAGCCTTCGAGTTTTCGGATATGGGCGTCGTTGCGCACGATGATCTCCGCCGGCGAAAGCAACTCGGCCAGCAACTCGACGATCAAGTCGCCCCGTTGATCCATCGCGAGCGACTGAACCTGCAACACCAGCGTATCGCCAAATTGATCCACCACCACGCCAGGCAGGTCGTCAGACTCCGACCACACCAACCGGCGATGCCGCGACGTCGGGTCGCGACGGGTGATCGCCCGCGTCAACGCCGCGCGAATATACGCTTCATCCAGCGTGACACGCTGCGCGCTCAACCGGCGCCAGATAATCTGCGACTTGGAGTTGTAGATGCCACTGCCGAGAAAACGTCCGGCACGGTCGCGGCATTCAACCACGGTGCCGTCGTTTTCGGCGGAGAGCAGCGCATCCACCTCGTTGGCAAACACCCACGGGTGACCGGCGAGAACGCGCGACTTGGCGTTGGCTTTGAGTTTCAGCGAGGGGACGGGCGAAGACATCCGGTCATCATCACGCGCCGCCTTTCCAGTAGAAGCTCAAAGTGCGGACTCGTCCGGCTCCGACCGATGCCCTGCATGGAATCCTTTTTCATCCTCGAAGCCTTCGGGCGCGCGTAACACCCCGCAGGTCAATATCAGCAGGCCGACTAGGTAGATGGATGCGACGATCAAGGATGCGATCAACATGAGATAGCCAAATCAGACTGTTTGCATTGAAAAACATATCGAGCCTTCAGGTTTGATAATTGTGTGAAATTTGTGGGGAGATGCTCAGTTTACATTGCTTGCGTGCATCACCGTCCAAATAAGACTTCCCCTCCCTGCCCGCGCCCTGTTGCCTCTCCCGTTTAGCCATGACGCCCGTCCAGGAAATCGCCCGCCGCCGCACCTTCGCGATCATCTCGCACCCCGACGCCGGCAAGACCACGTTGACCGAGAAATTCCTTCTCTACGGCAACGCCATCCACCTCGCCGGCACTGTCACCGCCCGCAAGAGCCAGCGCGCCACCACCTCCGACTGGATGGAACTCGAAAAGCAGCGCGGCATCTCCATCTCCTCGACCGTCCTCCAGTTCGACTACCAGGGCTACGCGGTCAACCTCCTCGACACCCCCGGCCACAAGGACTTCTCCGAAGACACCTACCGCGTGCTCACCGCCGTGGACGCCGCCCTGATGGTGATCGACTCCGCCAAGGGCATCGAGCCGCAGACACGCAAGCTCTTCGAGGTCTGCAAACGCCGCGGCGTCCCCGTGTTCACCTTCATGAACAAGTGCGACCGCCCCACGCTCAACCCCATCGACCTCCTCGATGAACTCGAACGCGTCCTTGGCCTCGCACCCTGCGCCGTCACCTGGCCCCTCGGCAACGGCCCCGGCTTCCGCGGCGTTTACGACCGGCGTTCGAAGGAGGTTCACCTTTTCGAACGCACGCCCCACGGCGCCTACCGCGCGCCCGTCAACGTCACCGGTCTCAACGACCCCGTCGTCCGCGACAAGCTCGACGACTACACCTTCGACCAGGTCTCCGAGCAGATCGAAATCCTCGACGGTGCCAGCGCACCCTTCGACCTCGCCGCCGTCCAGGCCGGCAAGCAGACGCCCGTCTTCTTCGGCTCCGCCGTGAACAACTTCGGCGTCCAGCTCCTGCTCGAAGGTTTCCTTAAAAACTCCATCCCGCCCACCACGCGCCACTCCGTGAGCATGAGCGTCCCCGGCGCGCCCGCCCCGACGCTCGACCGCGACATCCCCGTCACCTACGAGAAATTTTCCGCCTTCGTCTTCAAGATCCAGGCCAACATGGACCCGAAGCACCGCGACCGCATCGCCTTCATCCGCGTGTGCTCCGGCAAGTTCACCCGCGACATGAACGTCGTCCACCAGCGCACCGGCCGCACCGTGCGCCTTTCCTCCTCGCACCGCCTTTTCGGCCAGGAACGCGAAACCGTGGACGAAGCCTGGCCGGGCGACGTCATCGGCCTGGTCGGCCACGACTCCTTCGGCATCGGCGACACGCTCACCGAGGACCGCACTATCGCCTACGACGCGATCCCGCGCTTCCCGTCGGAGGTCTTCACCTACATCTCTAATCCCAACTCCGGCGACTCCAAAAAATACCGCGCCGGCCTTGAACAGCTCCTCCAAGAAGGCGTCGTGCAATCCTTCCAGCCGCGCAACGCTCCTCCCGGCGCCACGCTCCTCGCCGCCGTCGGCAACCTCCAGTTCGAGGTCGTGCAGTTCCGCCTCAAATCCGAATACAACGCCGAATCCCGCCTCGAAGCCACCCCGTGGACCCTCCTCCGCTGGCTGGAACCGCACCCCGCGTTGAAAGACCCGCAGTCCCTCATCGTCGCCAGCGGCGTGAGCTTCGGCACGGACAAGTTCGATCACCCCATCGTCCTCTTCCCCAACGAATGGACGATGCGCTACTTCATCGAGAAAAACCCCGAGCTAAAACTGCACGAGCTTCCCCTCGAGCAGACTCGCTAAACCCGATTGTTTGCGGGGACGCAGCAGAAAACATCCGCTTACGGCCGAGGCTTCCACTGGACAGAGGCTGGTTATTCCACCTTTCTGGTTTTAGAAACTCGCTTGGTATTTTTTCCCGCTCCACCCGTGGCCATGACCCCCACCCGCTTCAATTTTCTCTGGAATCAACGCGCCAAAGCCCGCATCCGCCTAAACGGTCGGCTATTCGTCGTCAAAGCCGAGGCGCATACCGATCCCCAAAGCCAGTCGATGAACTTCAAACGCGTCATCTGCATCGACATCCAAAAAGCGCTCACCCTCGCGCTTATTTGCCTCATGCTGGCCTACGCGGGAGCGGCCGCCGCACTTCATCATTGGATGCAACGTCACGCTTCGGAAACCGTCACATGGACCGACTGCCTGCTCGCGCCCGTCCGTTACGACACCCTCAGGGCCAGCTTGCACCATTTCCCCCAGCAGCCCAGCCAGCCGAAACCTTCGCCCACACCGCCCGTGACCACCCTTCAAAGCGTCACCGCCATGGCCGAAAACGTCGAATCATCCACGCGCAAACGCATCGAACTCGTGGACCATGAAACGGCGTTTTTCAAAAACTTGGCTAACCTCCAAAAAGCCGGCGGCGACGACGAAATTCTCTCCAACCTGAGTCTCGCCCGACGCCGTTCGCCCTCATGGTTCCTCCGCCGCCAGACCGAGCTTACCCAACTGGAAATCGCCATTACCGCCCGCCAAGGCGACCTGCTCGCCCTGCGTGGTGCCGCCAGCGCGTATCTGAATGGAACCACCGAACGCGCGGTCACCATGACCGCATCAGCGCAACACCTCCTTGAAGAAAAACGCTCCGACGCCGCCATCGCCCTCCTTGAAGAAATCGTCCGGAAAGCCCCCGACTATTCGCCCGCCAAAGCCCTTCTGAAGAGCAGCACGACGACACAATAAGCGCCACTCAGCATCAGGGCGCCCCTCATACCCCTCCCCCTTTCACCCAACCCGGTCGCCAAAGGAAACACTCCGCCGCTCATTTTCTTTCTCGCCCGCCCGCCCGCCGTCCCTCTCTGTTTGCGCGCATGATTTTCGCGCGCTTCCGCCGCCTTTCCCTCTCCCTGCTCACTTTGGTGACGCTCATCGGGTTCACCCCGGTTTCCCTCACCGCAAAAACACCCCGGTCCGCCGGTGCCTCCGCAGCCCAGACCGGTGAATGGAAGGGCTTCATCGCCATCGACGCCGCCGACGGCAAAGTCCTCCTCGAGGACAACGCAGACCTCGTCACCCCGCCCGCCAGCATGACGAAGCTCATGACCTTCGCCGTCCTTCACGACAAACTCCGGAGCGGCGCCATCTCGCTTGGCACCCCGGTTAAAATCATCGATGCGGACGCCAAGATGGGCGGCACCCAGGTGTTTCTCGACCCCAGCGAAACCTTCCCTGTCGAAGAGCTCATCTATGCCATGATGATCCAGTCCGCCAACGACGCCGCCCACGCCCTCGCTCGCGCCTCCGCCGGCTCGGTCGAGGCGTTTGTCGAGCTCATGAACGCCAAAGCCCGCGAACTCGGCATGGCGCACACCACCTTCCGCTCCCCCCACGGCCTCCCGCCCGCCAGCCGCCGCATCGCCGACGGCGACCTCACCACGCCCCGCGACTACGCCGCCCTCTGCCGTTACCTTCTCACCAAGACCGACGTGCTCAAATACACGTCCACCAAGGAGCGCGACTTCGGCCCCAACCGCCCGAAAGGTCCGCAGCACATGATCAACCACAACAAGCTCCTCGGCCGCGTCGAAGGCGTGGACGGGCTTAAAACCGGTTACACCCAGGGCGCCGGCTACTGCCTGAGCGCCACCGCGCTCCGCAACGGCCACCGCGTCATCGTGGTCATCATGGGTGCCTTCGGCCCCGGCGGGCAGATCGACAAAGGCGTCAGCCGCGACCGCAAGACCATCGATATCCTAGAACGCAGCTTCGCAGCGCTCGCCACCGCCGGCGGCCCCGCCTTCACCGGCGCAACCGCCCCGAAACCGTCTCCCATTTTCGCCTCACCCAACACGGCCACTGGCACCCCGGCGAACACCGGCGACAGCTTGCAGACCGTCAAATTCACACTGCCGGGCAAGTGAGGCTCAGGCGATCTGGTAAAGAGACAGGCCGGACGAATAGGAAAGCTCGTTAACCTCGGTTTCCTTCACCCCAGGTCTCGTCCCCATAAAACAGTTGAGCCTCCTCGAACGGGATCGGGGAGGCTCATCATGGTGCGGGTCGAGCCCGCTGGCGCGGCAATGGCGCTTATCTTCGTCGTGGTTTTTTGGCGGAGTCTACTGAGTTTTTAACTTTTGGACTACTACCTAACCTTCCACTGACCTGACCAACTAATCTGCAGCTATCATGTGGCCCTGTGACCACACACGGAAGATACACCCGATCATCCGCCAATGATAGGGGGACCGTTTGTAATAGGTTACAATCTTCGCGGGACGGGGCCTGCACCCTTGAAATCAGGCCGAAAAAAGCCCCCGCCTTTTGAGGACGGGGGCGATGAACCAATTAAAGTGAATCCGCGCGGATTACTTGCTCTCGACAGGAGCGGCGGGGGCAGCTTCGGCAGGCGCGGCGGCCTCGGGAGCTGCGGGGGGGGTCTCCTTGATGTCGAGCAGTTCGATGTCGAAGATCAGCGTGGCAGAGGGAGGAATGGTCGGAGGGCGGCCCTCGTCTCCGTAAGCGAGATCGGAAGGAACGTAGAGTTTGATCTTACCGCCCTTGTTGATCTTTTGCAGACCCTCGGTCCAACCCTTGATAACGCCGTTAAGCGGGAACTCGGCGGGCTCGCCACGATCGACGGAGCTGTCGAATTTTTTGCCGTCAACCAGCGTTCCGGTGTAGTGAACCTTCACGGTATCGGTGGCCTTGGGAAAGGCGCCGACGCCTTCCTTCACGATCTCGTAGCACAGGCCGCTCTCAAGGGCGACGACGCCCTTCTTGGCCTTAACATCAGCGAAAAACTTGGTGCTCTCACCCTTGCCCTTGACCTTCAGCTTGGCGGTGTATTCCGCCTGTTTGGCCTGCATGAATTTGTCGAGCTGGGGGCCGACGTCCTCGATCTTAAAGGGGGATTCCTTGCCGGCGGCGGAGCTCTGGATGCCCTTGATGACTGCGGCGGTCTGCTCGGCGGTGAAGCCAAGCTCGCTCATGCCGATGCGGCGGCCGACGAACCAACCGAAGGTTTCGAGAAGCTGGGTCTCGGTGAATTGGACAGCGGCGGGCACGGCCGGAGCCGGAGCGGCGGGTGTGGTCGCCTCTGCGGCGGAAAGGACGGCGACGGCGCCGAGGGAAAGAACGGCAGCCTTGAACGTGGAGATAAGTTTCATGCGTTGAGGTTAAGGTGTGAAACGACACAAAGGGATTTGTGCCGTAAATAGTAGCGATGCCTTCCGGCTCATTCGTTGGCAATCCCATACTCGTTCCTTGTGTCGGAGGGGATAGCGCGTTGATTATAACTACAGCCCCACCATGCAACCCGACCCATTTTGGACGAGTCAGGACGGCCAGATCCTCGCGATTAAACAGAAGGATGAACGCAGCCTATCGCTCACACTCGCCTTCTGGCCCCGCCATCCTGCGGAACTCGATTTCCTGAAAACCCGCCTCGCCGCCCTCCACTTCACCGAACGCAGCACCCTCGCCCGCATCGGCATCGAGATGATCACCCGCGGCCAGCCCCGCCTCGAAACCAACCGCCTGCTGATGGAGGCCGACGCCTTCCTCTTCGACGCCAGCTTTCCCCACGCGATCTACTGGAAAAAAATCCTCCGCATCGGCTCGCCCGTCGGCCGGCTGTTTTATGCGCCCGACGACGCCAAACTCTCCACCGCCGAGATCTGGGACGCCGTGCAAACCAACCTGCTGAAGCTGCCCAACACCATCAGCATCGACCGTCTCGGCCACGTGTTCCTGACGCCGCATCGCGTGCGCTACACACTCAACCCCCGCCTGCAACGCGCCGACTTCGAGCGCCTCGTGAGCGGCGACGCCGGCCGTGCCTACCTCGACAAAGTCCAGATACGCCACGACACGGACATGCTCACGATCCCGCCGCAGTCAGGCGTCCTCACGAGCTGCTCCATGTATCTCAAGGAACACTTCGTTCTCCTCAACCGCGGCGAGGGCAACTTCGGCATCCACACGAGCGCCGTGCTGCTCGACCCGATCAAGACCTTCGGCACGAATGTCATGCTGGAAATCTACAACCCCGGCGATCAGCCGGTGGTGAACCCCATGGTTTCCGTCGAAATTTTCCGCGCACCTCAGGCGGAGGATCCTCAATTCAAAAATCTCCAGAAACGCCGCACCCGCCTCCTTTCCACCGCGCAGGAGCTTTACGCCTGCCTCGACGCCCGCCCGCCCAAAACCGAACCCGAGGCCCGCCCACGCACCCGCATCAGTGTCAAGGGCCAGAGCGCGCAGATGGTCAATTACAGCCTGCTGCTCCATGCCACCGGACAGCTCGACGCCAAAACCTCCAAAGCAGCAAACCTCAAGACCTGCGGCTACCGCACCATGGTCGAGGCCCTCCACGCCGCCCCCGCCGACGCCGATACGCTCCTCATCGACTACTTCCCCAATCTGCTCGAACACATCGAGCTCCTCACCCGCGTGCCCGAGTTGAAACTTCGGCGCATCATCTTCCGCAAGCCGTCTCGCACCCACGGCTTTTTCCTCTCGCACAACGCCCATGGCCGGCTCGAAACCTACCACGACATCGGCATCGAGGTCTATTGGTTCACCGAGGGCATGGGCGACCTTTACAGGCAAACCTACAAGAAAAACCACGGCTTTTTCGTGCGCGAAGAACTAGGCCGGAAATTCCAAGAATCCACCATCCTCGCCTTCTACGGATCGGCCGTCGGCCTTGAGCAAGCCGACACCGACCGCATCTCCGGCCTCATCGATAAGCTCACCGGCTTCATCGGCCCCAACGTCGGCGTGCTCACCGGCGGCGGCGGCGGCGTCATGCGCCTCGCCACCGACCAGGCACGGGCGAAGGGCGCGCTCACCGGCGCGTGCTTCCTCGAACTCGAAGCGCAGCCCCCCGAGCTCGGCGTGGACTTTTTCAACACCTTCCAGGACACCTCCCGCCACTACCGGCAAAAATGGTTCGAGGTCGCCGATTTTTGCATCTTCAACGTCGGCGGCGTAGGCACGCTCGAAGAGATCGGCATCGAGCTCTGCAACCTCAAGCTCGGCATCCGCCCCCGCGTGCCCTACGTGTTTTTCAACGCCCGTTACTGGACTCACCTCCGCGAACAGCTCCGCGAAATGGTCGCCACCAAGCGCGCCCCCGCCTGGATGCTCGACTACGTCCTCTTCACCGACGATCCCGACGAGGTCGTGGCCTTCTACCGCAGGAAACTTCAGGTGCTCTGAAATCGTTCTCGTTCTCGTTCTCTTACTCGTTCTCCTTCTTTGCCGTGTCTTCCGCGTCACCTCCTCCTTTTCAACTTCCCAAAAACGTCCTTATCGTCGGCTCCGGCGGCCGCGAGCACACCCTCGTAAAAGCCTGCCTCGCTTCCTCAGCCAAACCCCGCGTTATCGCCGCTCCCGGCAACGCCGGCATCGCTCGCGAAGCCCCCGTTTTCACCGTTGCCGTGGACAATATCCCCGGCCTCGTCGCCCTCGCCCAGCGGGAGCAGATCGACTTCGTCATCGTCGGCCCCGAGGTCCCGCTTTCCCTCGGCCTCGTGGACGCCCTCGCTGCCGTCAACATCCCCGCCTACGGCCCGAAAGCCGACGGCGCCCGCCTCGAAGCCTCGAAGATTTTCACCAAGCAGCTCCTCCTCAAATACGGCATCCCCACCGCTGCCTCCGGCGTGTTCACCGAGGTCGCCCCCGCTCTTGCCTACCTGCGCACGCGCCCCATCCCCATCGTCGTCAAAGCCGACGGACTCGCCGCCGGCAAGGGCGTGATCGTCGCGCAGACGCTCGCCGAGGCCGAGGCCGCCGTCCACGACATGCTCGCGGGTAACAAATTCGGTTCCGCCGGCAGCCAGATCCTCGTCGAAGACTGCCTCTACGGCGAAGAGACCTCCATCCTCGTCGTCGTTTCCGGCCGCGACTACGTCATCCTCCCGACTTCGCAGGACCACAAACGCATCGGCGACGGCGACACCGGCCCCAACACCGGCGGCATGGGCACCTACTCCCCGGCCGAAGTCGTCACACCCGCCCTCCTCGCGCAGATCGAAAACGAAATCGTCCTCCCCTCCGTCAACGCCATCGCCGCCGAGGGCATTGATTTCCGTGGCACGCTCTTCATCGGCATCATGCTCACACCCACGGGCCCGAGCGTCCTCGAATACAACACCCGCTTCGGCGACCCCGAGACACAGGTCGTCATCCCCCGCCTCGACACCGACGTGCTCGCCCTCCTCTGGGCCGCCGCCCGCGGCACCCTCGCCGACGTCAAACCCCTCGTTAAAATCAAATCCGACTACGCCCTCTGCGTCGTCATCGCCGCCCGGGGCTACCCCGACGCCTACGCAAAAGGCGACGTCATCCGCTTTCCCGCCACGTTGCCCGCCCACATCCAGATCATCCACGCCGGCACCGCCCAAAACGCCGCCGGCGAAATCGTCACCGCCGGCGGCCGCGTCCTCGGCGTCACCGCCACCGCGCCCACGCTCCGCGCCGCCGCCGACGCCGCCTACGCCGTCTGCGAAAAAATCGAGTGCGTCAGCAAGACCTACCGCCGCGACATCGGCGCCAAACAACTTAACCGCCAATGAAACCCCTCCGGTTCATCCTCGCGCTCGGCCTGCTCGCCCTCGCCGCCGATCTCAGCGCCGCCACCACACCTGCCGGACGCACCGAGGACTTGGGCCACGGGCTCACCTACGTGCGTCCCGCCGCTGACAACATCGCCAGCCTCGCGTTGTTAAAAACCGTCGTCGCCGGCCCGGCGGTGCTCGACCTGCGCTACTTTTCATCGAGCAAACACGCCTCCGACTGGGCTGCGGCGATCAAGACCTTTGCCGCATCCAACCACCTTTGCCTCGTGCTAGTTTCCCCCGAGACCACCCCTTCGCTGGTCGAAGGCGTCGCGACGGGCCTGCCCGCGTGCATCACCATCGGACGCGCCTCTCCGGCGTTAAACGTCAACATCCCCGTTGAAACCACAGCCGATTCTGACCGCAGCGCCTGGGACGCCATCGGTAAAGGCGCCGACATGGGAAAACTCCTTACCGCCACCATCAACAAACCCCGCTACGACGAAGCCGTTCTCGCCAAGGAACACGCCGCAGATCTCAGCAGCTCCGACGCCCCGCCCGAAGACCTCCCCCCGCCGGTCGAGAAGCCCAAGACCGAAACAAAAACCGCCGCCCTGACCGACACCGTCCTCGAACGCGCCGTGCAGATCCAACGCGGCCTGCTCGCGCTGCGGAAAAGCTGAGCCCGCCGCGCGGTTGCTTTTTGGGATAAACGCCGTCCACTCCTCCATCGCCCAACCACATGGCCACGCCCGGAATCATCCTCACCGTCTGCACCGCCAACATCTGCCGCAGCCCGATGGCGCAAGCCCTCTTGCAGCATGCGCTCAAGGCGCAATCCGAACCGCTTAAATCCCTCCAAGTCGTCTCCGCCGGCGTCGCCGTCCGCCCCGGCGACAAGGTCTCCGAAAACTCCGTCCACGCCCTGAAAAAAGTCGGCCTCAACATCGCCGACCACAGCAGCCAGCCGCTCACCCGCGACCTGCTCGACCGGGCCCTGGCTGTTTTCTGCATGACCGAGAGCCACCGCGCGATGATCCAGCTCACCTTCGATCCGGTGCCGCGCAACGTTTACCTCTTCCGGGAATTCATGCCGCGCTCCGCCGACAAGGAAATCGGCGACCCCTACGGCAGCCCGCTCATCCATTACGAGGCCTGCCGCGACGAGATGGTGGAAGCCATCCCGTCCTTGATGGAGTTCCTCAAGACCGTGGCGCCGAAGCAGGTTTAAGACCTTCTGAAGTTCGCTTCACTTTCGATTTGTGCCGGAGCCATTTGCGCTTCGGAATGCACCTTTTATACCTAAGCCCTACCATGTCGATCAACGCCACACCGCTCAAAACCCTCGATCCTGAGATCTACTCGGCCATCGCCGCCGAGTTCGCTCGCCAGGGCAGCCACATCGAGCTCATCGCCTCGGAAAACTTCACCCACCCCGCCGTCATGGAGGCCCAGGGCAGCGTGCTCACCAACAAATACGCCGAGGGCTACCCAGGCAAACGCTGGTATGGCGGCTGCGAATTCGTGGACAAAGTCGAGCAGATCGCCATCGACCGCGCCAAGCTCCTCTTCGGTGCCGAACACGCCAACGTCCAGCCGCACTCCGGCTCGCAGGCCAACTTCGCCGTTTACACCTCCTGCCTCCCCCTCGGAGCGAAGATTCTCGGCATGAACCTCTCGCACGGCGGCCACCTCACCCACGGCAACCCCAGATCG
>JANXRL010000120.1 GCA_025352985.1 Verrucomicrobiota bacterium | reverse complement strand
GGCATCCAGCCCTCGATCATCGACCAGATAGGCGACGCCTTGAAGGCGCTCAAGTCCGACGGCTCGCTCGCGATCCTGCTCGTCGAACAATACGTCGATTTTTGCCGTGAGATTTCAGATCGTTTCTATGCGATGGACCGCGGGGCGGTCACGATTTCAGGAGATATCGCCTCGCTAACGGACGACGTCGTCAAAACCCACCTTCAGGTCTGAGTTTAACTTTCCCGAACATTAGTGTTCATCCGTGCCCATTAGTGGTTAACTCTTCCGCTTTCACCGCATGCACCTGACCCCGCGCGAACGCGAAAAACTCCTCATCGTCACCGCCGCCGACCTCGCCCGCCGCCGGCAGGCGAGGGGACTCAAGCTCAACTACCCCGAGTCGATCGCCATCATCACCTACGAGATCATCGAAGGCGCGCGCGATGGCCGCACTGTCGCCGATCTCATGAGTTACGGAACGACCATCTTGAAAAAGGACGACGTCATGGAAGGCGTGGGCGAGATGATCCACGACGTGCAGGTCGAGGCGACGTTCCCTGACGGCACCAAACTCGTCACCGTTCACCATCCTATCCGCTGACCATGATCCCAGGTGAAATCATTGTGGCGTCCGACGCCCTCCCGCTTGCTGCCAACACCGGATTGGATACGAAGACAATCGAGGTCGCCAATACCGGCGACCGCCCCATTCAAGTCGGCTCGCATTATCACTTCTTCGAGGCCAACGCGGCGCTTCGCTTCGACCGGGCCGCTGCGCGCGGATTTCGCCTTAATATCCCAGCCGGCACGGCAGTGCGTTTTGAGGCCGGTGATCTGAAGTCCGTCGAATTGGTAGCCCTTGCCGGAACCCGCGAAGTCTGGGGTCTCAACGCTCTCATCAACGGTAAGCTATGAAATCAAATACGGTAGGAGCCTGCTTGCAGGCGATAAACACCCTACGACGTTTTTAACCAGTCTATCGCCTGCAAGCAGGCTCCTACATTCCAAGCCATGGCACTCAAACTTACCCGCCGCCAATACGCCGAGATGTTTGGCCCTACCGTGGGCGATCAAGTGCGTCTCGCCGACACCGATCTCTTTGTCCAAGTCGAACGTGACCTCATCGCCGAAGGCGGCGGCTACGGCAACGAGATCAAGTTCGGCGGCGGCAAGGTAATCCGGGACGGCATGGGCCAGTCATCCATCGCGCTCGATGCGGAGTGCCTCGATTTGGTCATCACCAATGCGCTCATTCTTGATCCTGTCCTCGGCGTCATCAAAGCCGACCTCGGCATCAAGCACGGCCTCATCGTTGGTATTGGCCATGGGGGAAATCCCGGCATCCAGAGTGGACTTGGCTCCGTCTATCCCGATCCGCGCACGGGTAAGAAAAACCCGATGATTGTTGGCGCCGCCACGGAAGTGCTCGCGGGTGAGGGCTGCATCATCACTGCGGGGGGGATCGACTCGCATATTCACTTCATCTGTCCGCAGCAGGTGGACGAGGCGATCTCGAGCGGCGTGACTACGCTGCTTGGCGGCGGCACGGGGCCGGCGACCGGAACGTTTGCCACGACTTGCACGCCGGGCTCATGGAACATTCACCGCATGCTTCAGGCCGCCGAGTCGGTTCCGGTGAATCTGGGGTTTCTCGGCAAGGGCAACTGCGGCACGCCCGCGCCTCTCCGCGAGCAGGTTGTCGCCGGTGCCATCGGACTCAAGCTGCACGAAGACTGGGGCACGACGCCTGCCGCCATCGACACCTGCCTTGGCGTTGCCGACGAACTCGATGTGCAGGTTGCCATTCACACCGACACTTTGAACGAAGCCGGCTTCGTCGAGGACACGTTGAAAGCTTTCAAAGGCCGCGCGATTCATACCTACCACTCCGAAGGTGCGGGCGGCGGTCACGCTCCCGACATCATTCGCGTGTGCGGTGAAGCTAACGTCCTCCCGTCGTCCACCAACCCCACGCGTCCTTTCACGGTCAACACAATCGACGAGCACCTCGATATGCTCATGGTTTGTCACCACCTCGATTCCAAGATTCCCGAGGACGTTGCTTTCGCCGAATCGCGCATCCGTCCCGAAACCATCGCGGCGGAAGACCGGCTGCATGACCTCGGGGCGATCTCGATGATGTCGTCCGACTCGCAGGCGATGGGGCGCATCGGCGAAGTGATCATTCGCACGTGGCAGACTGCGCATAAAATGAAAATGCAGTTTGGTCGGATGACCGGTCCTTCGCATCCGGCAGCGGATAACTTTCGTGCGCTCCGTTACCTCGCAAAATACACGATCAACCCCGCCCGCACGCATGGGATGGGGCACATCATCGGTTCTCTCGAAGTCGGAAAACTTGCCGACATCGTCCTCTTCAAACCTTCGCTTTTTGGCGTGAAGCCAGAGCTCATTCTCAAGGGAGGATTTATTTCGTGGGCCAACATGGGTGATCCGAACGCTTCCATCCCCACGCCGCAGCCCACGTTTTACCGTCCGCAGTTCGGTGCGATGGGGGCGGCGCTCGGTGCGACGCACCTTACGTTTGTCAGCCAAGCTTCCCTTGATGATGGCAAGATCCAGCAGCTTGGCCTGCGCCGTCGCCTGGAGCCGGTGAAGGGGACGCGCACCGTCACCAAGCACGACATGGTGCTCAATGACGCCCTGCCGAAAATCGAAGTCGACCCCGAGACCTACACGGTGAAGGCCGACGGCGAGATTTTGACCTGTGAACCTGCCAAGGTGCTGCCGATGGCGCAGCGCTACTTCCTGTTCTGAAATCAGCTTGTTGCCGACGCGGCTTTGCGCCGCGATGGTCGGGAAACGCTTTGCCATGATTTTGATCACCGCCTCCGTTCCTCAGCCCGACTCCGCCTTGCCGGAGATTGGACTGCGCGTGGAGCGGCGCACACTGGCCAAGCGGCTCTGGCGTGGTGCAGCCGAGGACGGGGCGGAGTTTGGCTTCGAGTTGGAAACGCCCCTGCGGCATGCAGCCGTTTTTTACCAGACGGCTGTGGCCCGTTATGTGATCTTTCAGGAGCCGGAACCGGTGCTTGAAATCGCGCTCGACCTGCCGTCGAGCGCGGCAGCCGGCATCGGCTGGGCGGTGGGGAATCTTCACTTGGAGTTCTCGTCTGAGCCGACGCGCCTGCTTACGCCGGACGAGCCGTCGGCACGTCAGCTTTTCGAACGAATCCAGATTGCTTATCGGCCGGCAACCGCCGTGTTTCGCGCCGGTCGTTTCGCGCGCGGCACGCCGGCCACACTTCCTCATGAACTCGGTCCCAGCCACAAACACTGACGCCGGCTGGATCGTGAGCCTGTTGCAGGCGGGCGACTCGTTTTATCCGACGGGTAGCTATGCGCATTCGTTCGGGCTAGAAGGGCTCGTGCAGGCGGGGGCCGTGCATGATCGGGAGACGTTGCGGGAGTTTATTATACTTTCGGCGCTGCCAGCGTTGCGCCATGTCGAGCTGCCGTTGGCGGCGCATACTTATCGGGCGTTGGCCGGGCCGGATTGGACACGAGTGGGGGAGTTGTGCGTTCTCTCCTCGGCGGTGAAGACCGCGAGCGAGGCGCGGCAGGCGTCACACAACATTGGACGGCAGCGGGCCGAACTGGCGGCGAGCCTGCATGGGCATCCGCTGGCGGTCGCTTATCTGGAGCGGGCGACGGCGGGCGGCTGGCCGTTTTCGGCGGCGATCTCGGCGGCGCTGGAAGGCCGCGTGCTGGGTGCGCCGTTGGCGGCGGTGATGGCGGGCGTTTACTATGCCGCCATCGGCGGACAACTGGCGGCGGCGATAAAGATTCTGCGAATCGGGCAGAACGGGTGCCAGGCCTTACTCACCGAGACGTTGGGCCATGCGCCGGAAATAATCGCTGCGGCAGAGCAAGTGATGTTTGACGAGATCGGCTGGTTTAATCCCTGGCTCGACATCGCGGCGGCGCGGCATGAGACGGCGGATGGAAGGTTGTTTATTTCGTGAGACGATGAAGAACTTCAATCTAGTTACACAGAGGGCACAGAGTTCGGATGGAGTTTTGGGAGGGCTGTCCGACTACGAATGTTTTCCCGTGGTTTCTATGATTTGCTCTGTGAACTCCGGATTGGAACTCTGTGCCCTCTGTAACCCGATTCCGATTTCTTAATCCTATATGAAACGTCCCCCACGCATCGGCATCGGTGGTCCGGTTGGTTCCGGCAAGACGATGCTTTGCCTTAAACTCTGCCAGAAGCTGCGCGAGCGCTACTCGATGGCGGTCGTGACCAACGACATTTACTGCTCCGAGGACGCGCAGTTTCTCGTGCAACACAGCGCGCTTTCTGCCGAGCGCATCTCGGGCGTCGAGACCGGCGGGTGTCCGCACACGGCGATCCGCGACGACACGACGATGAACGAGCAGGCATGCCGGGCGTTGGAGGCCAAGTTTGCCGATCTGCAACTCGTGCTGGTGGAGAGCGGCGGTGACAATCTCACGGCGACGTTTTCGCCGGAGCTGGTGGATGCGTTTATCTACGTGATCGACGTGGCCGAGGGAGATAAGATCCCGCGCAAGGGAGGGCCGGCCATCCGGCACAGCGATCTGCTCATCATCAATAAAATCGATCTCGCACCGCTCGTGGGCGCCGATTTGGGCGTGATGGATCGCGATGCGAAAATCCAACGCGGGGCGAAGCCATTTTTGTTTTGCGATCTTAAGCGCGAGCACAACCTCGATGCGGTCATCGCGTGGATAGAGCACGCGGTGTTGTTTGGCCAGAAGGCGAAGAACTGATGGCTGATTTTCACGGACAACTTTCCCTGCGCGCCGAGGCGCGCGATGGCCGCACGGTGCTGGCGGCGCAGGCGTTCCGCGCGCCGTTTCACGTGAGCAAGCCTTACTGGGATGCGGATACGGGCACGTTGCTTGTGCAGGTGGTAAATCCGACGGCGGGGATTTTGTCGGGGGACAAACTGGAGTCGGACATCGCGGTGGGCGGGGGCGGTGCGTTGCTGGCGACGACGCCGAGCGCGAGCCGGGTGTTTAAAATGCGCGACGGCTCGGCGGAGTGTGCGCAGCGGTTTTCGGTGGAGAAAGGCGGCTGGCTCGAGGTGATGCCAGAGCCGCTCGTGCCGCATCGCGGTTGCCGCTACCGGCAGACGACGCGTATCGAAGTGGAGCTGGGCGGAGGGTTGTTTTTTGCGGATATGCTCATGCCGGGGCGAGTGGCGCACGATGAGGCTTGGGAGTGGGACTCGCTGTGCCTGGAGGTGGATGTGCGGCAGGCGGGAGAACTGGTCTTGCGCGAGAGATTCCACCCTTCGGGCGAGGAGCTGAAGGCGATGGCCGCGTTGATGGGATCGGGGCCGGGGGCGTGTTTTGGCAACGCGGTGCTGATCACTGAAGAGACCGACGCGAGCTGGCGCGATGCGGTGCACGCGCTGCAAGGCGACGGACTTTGGGTGGGCTTGAGCCGGTTGAGGCAAGGTGGCTGGAGCCTCAAATTTGTCGCTACCGACGGGGTGCGCTTGAGGAAGGGGCTAAAAGAAACGCGCCGACTGTTGTCGGCGCGTTTTCCTCATCTGGCCTGCGATGCGCGCAAGCTTTGAACGGGGCGGAGCATTCGATCCATCGCGAGCAAGCTCGCTCCTACATTCGGAACCGGACGGCCCAGCGGTCCGTCCCTACCTCAGAAAGTCAGCATGGCCACGCCGACCAAAGCGATGGCAGCACCAGCGGTCTGCGGGATGACCGTGGATTTTTTGGCGGTAATGAGGCCGAGGCCGAGACCGGCGGCATGGAGCAGGGAGGTTGCGAGGACGAAACCGAGACCGTAGGAAAGGCCGGCAGCGGTGGCGGGCATTTCGGCGCCGTGGGCGAGGCCGTGGAAGAGGGCGAAGACGCCTACGACGGCCATGCCAGCGGCGATGGGCAGGCGGGCGGCGGTGGCTACGAGCAGGCCGAGCACGAGGACCGAGGCGGCGATGCCTTGTTCGGTGCCGGCGATGGATATGCCGCCATGACCGAGGACAGCGCCGAGGGTCATCATGCTGACGAAGGCGGCGGGCACTAGCCAGCGGGCGCGTCCGCCAAGCTGCACGGCCCAGAAGCCGACGGCGATCATGGCGAGAAGGTGATCCCAGCCGCCGAGCGGATGGGCGAATCCGCCGCTGAAATCCCAACCGAAGCCGTGGTCGCCGTCATGGCCCGGGTGGGCGCTGGCGATGGCGGGCAGAGCTGCTAGGAGAACGAAGCCTTTGAGGAGCGTGCGCATGGATTTCATGGACATGGATTTTATGGATTAAATAAAGCAGTTGGCGGGCCAGTTTGCCGGTCAGAACTTCAGCAGTTGCTTGGTGAGAAACGCGGTCTGGAGGGCGTTGATTTCCTTGATGCCTTTTTGGGCGAGGGCGACGAGGCTGAGGAGTTGTTCGTGGGTGAAGGTGGCTTCCTCGCCGCAGCCCTGGACTTCGACGAATTTACCTTGGCCGGTCATCACGACGTTGAAGTCCACCTCGGCGTCCTTGTCCTCGACGTAGGGGAGGTCGAGGAGTTCGCGGCCATCGTAGAGGCCGACGCTGACGGCGGCGACGGAATCGGTGAGCGGATTTTCGGGGATGCGCTTGGCGTCGAGGAGCGTCTGAATGGCGAGGCGGGCGGCGAGGTAGGCGCCGGTGATGGAAGCGGTGCGGGTGCCGCCGTCGGCTTGGAGGACGTCGCAGTCGATCCAGAGGGTGTTTTCACCGAGTTTTTTAAGATCAAGGACGGCGCGGAGGGAGCGGCCTATGAGGCGTTGGATTTCGACGGTGCGGCCATCGAGTTTGCCGCGGGAGATGTCGCGCTGCTTGCGCTCGTGGGTGCTGTAGGGAAGGAGGGAATATTCGGCGGTGAGCCAGCCTCCGGGGACGCGCTGCTGTTTCATCCACGAGGGAACCTTGGGCTCGATGGTGGCGGCGCAGATGACCTTCGTGGTGCCGAAGGACACGAGCACCGAGCCCGTGGCGTGCGGGGCGATGTTGGCCTCGAAGGTGATGGGGCGGAGTTGGTCGGGCTTGCGGCCGTCGGCGCGTAGGGCGGGGGAGGACATGGGGGAGAACGGTAGTTGGCGGACGGTTGACCGCCATCGCGAAATGCTGGGAATGCGGGTGACCTGCGCCGCGAGATTGACCCGGTGAGTGTAGGCGCATTTAACTCGTTCATGGTTGAAAGCCTTAGGGTCAATCTCGGCGAGCGCAGCTACCCGATTTTTTTCGGTGTGGATGTGGCGTCCGTCGTGCGCGTGCAGGTGGACGCACTGGTCGCAGAGGGGCGCAAGGTCATGGTTGTGACGGACCGGAATGTCGCCCACCTGCAACTGGAGGCATTGCGCGACATGTTTGGCGGACAACCGACGCTGGTGCTCGATCCGGGCGAGGAAACGAAATCGCTGCGGGAGCTGGGCCGCGTGTTGGATTTTTTGGCGGAACATCGGGTGGATCGCGGGGGCGTGCTCTTCGCGGTCGGCGGCGGCGTGATCGGGGATCTCGCCGGATTCGCGGCGGCGTCCTACCTGCGCGGGATCGAATTTTATCAGGTGCCGACGACGCTGCTTGCCATGGTGGACAGTTCGGTGGGCGGGAAGACCGGCATCAATCTGCACGCGGGTAAAAATCTCGTGGGGGCGTTTCACCAGCCGCGCGGGGTGTTCATCGGAACGGGATTGCTGGCGAGTTTGCCGCCGCGCGAGTTTGCCGCCGGCATGGCGGAGGTGATCAAGACGGGCCTGCTCGGTGACGCGGATCTCTTCGCGCAACTCGAACATGCGGCGCTGACGGTCAACAGTCCGGCGCTGGCTCCGGTCATCCGTCGTTGCTGCGCACTCAAGGCCCGCGTCGTCGAGGCCGATGAGCACGAGACGGCGAAGGAGGGCGGCCGCGCGTTGCTGAATCTCGGACATACTTTCGGCCACGCCATCGAGCAGGTGACGGGTTATGGAGCCTATTTGCACGGTGAGGCTATCGCCATCGGATTGGTCGCGGCGGCGCGACTGTCGCAGAAGCTGGGTTACCTTGACGGCGGCGCCGAGGCGCGGGTCGAGGCGGTCGTCAGGGCGCATGCCCTGCCGGTGCGGTTGCGCGAGCCTTTGCCGTTGCCCGGGCTCATGATGGCGATGGCTCGTGACAAAAAGGTGCGCGCCGGTGCGCTCCGGTTCGTGGTGCTTAAATCTTTGGGCGAAGCGGTGACGCAGGGCGGCATCGACACCGATCTGGCCGAGCAAAGCTTTCGCGAGGTGGGCGCGGTTTGATTCCGCGCTTCCGTCCGCGAAGCATTTCACGATAGCTTCGTTTCTATGTCGGCCATCGATGAGGGTATTGTCCGGGAATACTTTGAACAAAACGGATTTCTTGTGCGCCAGGTCCGCAAGTATCAGGTGTCCGCGCGCAAAAAGACCGGCGACGAGGAGATCGATCTACTCGTTTACAATCCGGCTTGGCGGCGCGGCTCGAAGCGGGCGGACTTCTTTCTTTTTTCCAACGAGCTGCCGCTTGTGCACCGCGCGATGATCGCGGTGAAGGGCTGGCACACGGGTGTGTTCACGCCGGCCATGCTGAAGAGTTCGCCGGAGATATTCCGGTTTCTGGAGGACAACGTGCTCAAGGAGGCGACGCGATTTTTCCCGGCGGACGCCGATGCGGGCGAGGGCGATGACCTCACGAAAATCCTCGTGCTGCCGAGTCTGCCGACGCAGGAGCCGTTTCGCTCGCAGAGTGTGGAACTACTCAAGGAACGCGGGGTGGACGCGATCATCTCCTTCCGCTCCATGTTGCTCGACTTGGTTGATAAGGTTGAAATCAACCGCAACTACGGGAAAAGCGACACGCTGCAGGTCATGCGGATTTTGAAAAACTACGACTTGCTGAAGGACGCCCAGCTTGACCTGCTGAGCGAACGCGCAACGCCGGTGCGGCGCGCGAAACCCTGATTTTATGAGCATTTCCATCCACCCTAGCGCGATCATCGAGGACGGCGTCGTGATCGGCGACGGATGCGACATCCAGGCGGGCGCGGTCATCCGCCGGCACTCGGTGTTGGGCGAGCGCGTGGTCGTGCATCCTTACGCGGTCGTCGGTGGCGATCCGCAATATCTCAAGTTTGACCGGGCTACCGTATCGGGGGTTCGCATCGGTGTCGGAACGGTCGTTCGTGAACATGTCACGATCAATCGTGCGGTCGGCGCGGGGGCAAATACGGTTGTGGGTGAACGGTGTTTTTTGATGGCCAATGCGCATGTCGGTCATGATTGCGCGGTGTCCGATGATGTGGTGCTGGCGAACAACGTGATGCTGGCCGGTCATGTTCAGGTGGGGGCGTTCACGTTTGTCGGCGGCGGGGCGGGCGTGCATCAGTTCGCCCGCATCGGCGAGAGTGCGATGATCAGCGGGCTTTCGCGCATCTCGCGGGATCTCGCGCCATTTACGATTACGGCGGAGCGTGACGAGGTGTCGGGTTTGAATCTTGTGGGACTGAAGCGGCGTGGGTTTTCACGGGAGGTGATTTGTGAACTTAAGACGGCGTTTCGTGCGGTATATTTTGGAGTAGGGAATATCCGTGAACGCGCGGCGGCGCAGTTGGCGAGTGGTGGTTATGCGACGGTGGAAGCGCGGCGATTCCTAGGGTTTTTTGGCGATGGTAAACGTGGTTTTGCCCGCGCTACGCGGGTGACCACAGAGGAGACGCATGACTAGGCTCGCCTTTACCTGTGGTGATCCGGCCGGAGTCGGTTCGGAGATCATCGTGGCGTGGCTGACGGCGCATCACGATGAGGCGCGTGATGTGACGGTGATCGGTCCGGCGCGCTGGCTGGCGACTTTGCCGGCGGGCGTGGCAAGGCACGTGTCGGTTGGTCCGGCGGATTATGTTGCGGTGGCGGGGCGTCCCGATGAGGCCGGTGCGCGTGTCGCGATAGCCGCGATGGAGGCGGCGGCCGAGGGTTGCCGCACGGATGCGTGGGAAGGCGTGGTCACGGGGCCGGTGAGCAAGGCGGAGTTGGCGCGGGCGGGTTATCCTTATCCGGGGCAGACGGAATTTTTCGCGGCACGGTGGGGGGGCGAGCCGGTGATGGCGTTTTGCGGCGGGCGACTGCGGGTGGTGCTGGCGACATGGCACATTCCGTTGTCCGAGGTGCCGCAGACTCTCGGGCCGCAGCTGTTGCGTCGCACGATTGAGGCGGCCGACGAGCTTGCGCGGGCGGAGGGCGTGGTGGCTCCGCGGATCGGGGTGTGCGGATTGAATCCGCACGCGGGCGAGGACGGACTGCTGGGCGAAGAGGAGCGGGATTTCCTCAATCCGGCCCTTGGGAAATTACGCATGATTTTCCCCGGAGTTTCGTTTTGCCAGCCGGGTGACACCCTTTTCGCCCGGGCGTTGCGCGGCGAGTTCGACGTGGTGGTCGCGCTTTACCACGATCAGGGGCTGGCACCGCTCAAGGTGATTGATTTCGACGAGGCGGTAAACGTCACGCTGGGGCTGCCCTTTGTGCGAACGAGCCCGGACCACGGCACGGCCTTTGGAATCGCGGGCAAGGGGATCGCGCGCGGAACGAGCTTTGCCAATGCCGTGACCGTGGCGCGGCGCTTGATAAACGCGCGGGGCGGGCAATAGTGATGCCAATGTCTGCCGCCACCGAAACCGTTTCCGCCGTTCCGTCTCCGTCCGCCGTCCTCCCCGAGGGCGTGAGGGCGGGCAACGAGAACCTTGTGCGTCTCACGGAGCCGGCCGGGGTCAAGGTTCGCGCTTTGGTCGCCCGTGAGCAGCGGGGCGGTTTGCTGCGGGTTGCCATCACCGGAGGCGGGTGCAATGGGCTCAGTTACAAGATGAAGTTCGTGTCCGAGCCTCGCAAGGGCGACATCCTCGTCCAGTCGGCGGGGGTCCCGGTGTTGGTTGATGCCAAAACGGCTCTTTATCTCAAAGGCACGGTGCTCGACTACTCGAACAAGCTCATCGCGGGCGGCTTTAAATTCTCCAACCCCAACGCCAAGGCAAGCTGCTCCTGCGGCGAGAGCTTCAGCGTGTAAGCCGAGGGATTCCTCCTGATACGGCGGCAGTGTTCACTTCGTGATTGTCTTCCCCGTTGGCCTGGGCGAAACCTAATCCCGCTTCTACACTGCAACCTCCTTATTGATGGCTAATTCGTTTTCTTCGTCGGGCGGCAACCGCCCCGGTTATTATCAGCGTCGCAACAGCGACCCTTTCGCACACATCCGTCGCAACGCGCGGATCAAAGAGCCTGAAATTCGCGTCATCAGTCCCGAGGGCAAGCAGCTCGGCATCATGCAGACTGAACGCGCGCTCGCGCTCGCGCAGCAGTTCAACCTCGACCTCGTCGAGATGGCGGCCACCGCCAAGCCGCCCGTGTGTCGCATCATGGATTTCGGCAAATACATTTACGAGGAGCAGAAGAAGGCCAGCCACGCCAAGTCCACGACGACGAAGCTGAAGGAAATCGAGTTCACGCCGCGCATCGCCGGGGGCGACTTCCTCACCAAGATCCGTCACGCGGAGGAATTCCTTTCGCACGGCAACAAGGTGAAGCTCCGCCTCAAGTTTCGCGGTCGCGAAATGGCGCACACCGAGATCGGCTTCGAGCTCATGAAAAGGGCGCTCACCGAACTCGAAGGCATGGGCCACCCTGACAATCTCGCCAAACTTATGGGGAAGCAAATCAACGTCATGCTGACCCCGCTCCCCGAGAATAAACGGAAGCGTAAATACACCCTTGAGGCCGACGAACAGGCGATCGACGACACAGGTTCGGACGCAGCCCCCGAAGAAGACGAAACGCAGGCACAGGCCTGAGCGGCGGGTTTCATGGGCATGCACCGGCGTCGTTTTCTGGTGGTCGCGGCGCTGGCTATGCTCTGTCTGTTTTCTTGCGATGAGGCGCATGCCTTGCCCGGCCGTTCGACGTCGGCGACCAATGCTCTAAATATGAACGTCAAGGGTGTCGGTTATACCGACGCCCGCGTGTTTTTTGCCCGCTACGGCCTGAAGAAGGCCGCGTGGATAAAAACCGGGGAGCAGATGCGGTTGGAGGGGCCGACTGCCAAGGTGGTGATCGAGACCGACAAGCGTGACGCGGAATTCAACGGCCGGCGCGTGCTGCTCGGCGATCCGGTCGTGTTCTATGGCTCATCGCTCTATATCAGCCGTATCGACGCGGATAAGTTGTTCGCGCCCCTTCTTAATCCCGCCGCGGCTTTTTCGCCGCCTGCCGCAGTGCTGCGTCTGATCGCCATCGATCCCGGCCACGGAGGACAGGACACGGGCACGCAGAACAAGGCGCTCAAACTGAATGAAAAAACCTTCACCCTCGACGTGGCCCTGCGCCTGCGGGCGCTGCTTCAGAAGGAAGGCTACAAGGTCATCATGACGCGGACCGACGACCGCTTCATCCCTTTGCCGGACAGGGCCGAGATCGCCAACAAAGCGGGCGCGGACCTTTTCATCAGCATTCATTTCAACTCGGTGGAAGGAGCTTCCGCCGTGTTCGGCTCCGAGACCTACGCGATGACGCCGCAATTTCAGCGCTCCACCTCCACGTCCCCCAGCGAAAAGGACCCAGGGGCGCGCCTGGCCTATCCGGGAAACAACCATGATCCGTTGAACGTGGTGCTCGGCTACTGCATCCAGAATCAACTGCTCAGCAAACTCGGCACCGAGGACCGCGGTTTTAAACGAGCGCGTTTTGCCGTGCTTCGGTCCGTCAATGCTCCTGCCGTGCTGGTGGAGAGCGGCTATCTGTCGAACGCGGCCGAGGCTCGCAAGATATGCACCAGCGCCTATCGTGACAGCATTGCTGAAGGCATCGCGGCGGGCATCAAGGCTTACGCTGCCGCCGTGTCGAAAGAAGCAAAGTGAATACGATTCCCTACATCCTGATCGCCCTCGGCGGTGCGCTCGGCAGCGTGGCACGTTTCGCGCTGTCGGGCGTGGCCGCCAGCCAGCTCGGCTCCACTTTTCCGTGGGGCACTCTGATCGTGAATGTGCTCGGCTCGTTTGTGATCGGCTTCTTTTCTGCGTTCACCGGGCCCGAGGGCCGGTGGGCGGTCGGCGAAGGCGGACGGATGTTTTTCATGACCGGCGTGCTGGGAGGGTTCACGACATTTTCGTCGTTCAGCCTGCAAACGCTCGCGCTGGCCCGGGATGGCGAGTGGTTCCGCGCGGGGGGCAACGTGGCCGGCTCGGTGGTGATCTGCCTCGTCGCGGTGTGGCTCGGTCACCTGTTGGCTGTCGCGCTCAATCCCTCCCGCTGAAAGCGCCCTTGCCAGCGCGGGCGGGGTGTCGTGTGTTTGATCCACGATGACGTGGCTTTTTTGGGCGCTCCTCTCCGCCTTGTTTGCGGGGCTTACCGCGATACTCGCCAAGATGGGCGTATCCGGGGTGGACGCGAATCTCGCCATGGCGGTGCGCACCTCGGTGGTGCTGGTGTTCGCGTGGGGCGTGGCGCTGGCGACGGGTCCGGCGAACGCGATGGGCGGGTTCTCCCGGCGCACGTGGTTGTTTCTTGTGCTATCAGGCCTGGCCACGGGGTTGTCGTGGCTGTGCTATTTCCGCGCGCTCAAGCTGGGCGAGGCTTCGAAGGTCGCGCCGATCGACAAGCTCAGCGTGGTGTTCGTGCTGCTCTTTGCGGCGATGTTCCTGGGCGAGCAGATCACGTGGCGCACGGGACTGGGCGGTGCGCTTATCGTGTCCGGCGCCGTCGTGCTCGCGATGAAGTGATTTGCAAGGACGAACTGCTACGCACCGTCGAAAGAGAAATCTGGCAGTCGTTTACATAATATCAACGAAACACTTGCGAATGCAGGTGAATCTACCAGCCGTGCACACAATATCGGTCGTGTCATCAAATATGATGAATGCAACGAAATTTGCAATCGCTTGATATTCTTCTTGTTCTATTTTTAGTGTTATAAGTATGTGATGTAAGTAATAGAAACATCAACAATCAAAAAGCCCGATATTTATCGGAAACGTTTTTTTAAAGTCAAAATTTATCAAAAAATTTGAAGACAACCCTAAACGACGCAAGAAACGAAGTTG
>JANXRL010000084.1 GCA_025352985.1 Verrucomicrobiota bacterium | reverse complement strand
CCCCACTTCACACCCTCGGCTTCGAGTTCGGCGACGGGCACGACCGTGTTGACGAGGCCCATGTCGAGCGCCTGCTTCGCGTCATACTGGCGGCACAGATACCAGATTTCTCGGGCTTTTTTCTGGCCGACAATGCGCGCCAGATAACTGGAACCGAAGCCGCCGTCGAAACTGCCCATCTTAGGGCCGACCTGGCCGAAGACGCCGTTGTCGGCCGCGATGGTAAGGTCGCACACGAGGTGGAGCACGTGGCCGCCGCCGATGGCGTAGCCCGCGACGAGCGCGATCACGACCTTGGGCATGGAGCGGATGAGTTTTTGGAGGTCCAGCACGTTGAGGCGGGGCACGCCGTCGCCGCCGACGTAGCCGGCATGACCGCGCACGCTCTGGTCGCCACCCGCACAGAAGGCGTATTTCCCGTCGGTGTGCGGACCGGCGCCGGTGAGCAGCACCACGCCGATGGTAGGATCTTCGCGTGCGTCGATAAACGCGTCGTAAAGCTCCGTCACTGTCTCCGGGCGGAAGGCGTTGCGCTTCTCGGGACGGTTGATCGTGATTTTCGCGATGCCGTCGGTCTTGTGGTAGAGGATATCGGTGTAGGTTTTGGCGACTTTCCAAGCGGGTAAGCTCATGGTGAACGAAAAGTGCGAGCTTCGCGCCCGAGGTCAACGCGCGCTTCATTTGCAACCCATTTCTCCAAGGGCACGAAAAACTGCTTGGATGCTGGTCGGTGTTCAGAAGACTGCTGATTACGCATGCAAGCCACGCCCGCCTGTGTTTCCAAGAATACCATCAAAGCCGGGCTTTGCCTGGGCGCGCTGGGCGTGGTCTTTGGAGACATCGGCACCAGTCCTCTCTACACGATGCGCGAGTGCCTGGCCCACCTGCCCGCCGTCAGTCAGGAAGAAGGCGTGCTGGGCATCCTCTCGCTGATGTTCTGGTCGCTCACGTTCATCGTGAGCTTCAAATACCTCTACTACATCACCCGGGCCGACAATCGCGGAGAAGGCGGAATCTTCGCCCTTCTGGCGCTCGGCCACGACCGGAAGACGGACCGGCGCGGCCTAGGCTTCAGCGCCGTGCTCATCATGTTTGGCGCCGCGCTGCTTTACGGCGACGGCGTGATCACCCCTGCCATCTCCGTGCTGGGTGCGGCCGAAGGCTTCAAGACCTTCAATCCCGACATCCAGCAACACACCATTGTGATCATCGCGGTCGTCATCCTGAGCGGTCTTTTCTTTATCCAAAAACGGGGCACCCAGCTGATCGGCCGCATTTTCGGCCCGGTGATGCTGCTTTGGTTTGCCACCCTGGGAATTCTCGGTGCCTGGCACATTTGCAGCCATCCCTCCGTGCTGCTGGCGATCAACCCAATCTACGGTTATAAACTGCTCGCCGCACACCCGGCCTACATCACCGCGATCCTCGGCGCCATCGTCTTGACGGTCACAGGCGCCGAGGCGCTCTATGCGGACATGGGACATTTCGGCCGCCGCCACATCGCCCTAGCTTGGTATGGCTTCGCCTGCCCCGGACTTTTGCTGAACTACTTCGGCCAAGGCTCCTACACGCTCAATCATCCCGCCGAGGCGGCGGTGGATGGCTTTAATCCGTTTTTCGCGCTCGCCCCCGCTGGCCCCGCGCAATTCGCCTTGGTCATCCTTTCGATCCTCGCCGCGGTCATTGCCAGTCAGGCGCTCATCTCGGGCACGTTCTCGCTCACTCGCCAGGCGATTCAGCTCGGCTATTTTCCGCGCCTGAAGGTTCTCCACACCAACGCCGACCAGGAGGGCCAGATCTACATCCCGCTCGTCAACTGGGTGCTCGCGATCGGCTGCATCTGGATCGTCTTCAGCTTCAAATCTTCCGACGCGCTCGCTTCCGCCTACGGCATCGCCGTCACCGGCACGATGGCCGTGACGACCTACGCGTTTTACCGCGTCGCCTTGAATCGCTGGCACTGGCCGTTGCTCAAGGCCGTCACGCTCTGCGCGCTTTTCCTCGTGGTGGATCTCACGCTGCTGGGGGCCAATCTGCACAAGTTTACCGACGGCGGCTGGCTCCCCCTCAGCATGGCCATGGCCGCGCTCGCCATCATGCACACGTGGAAAAGCGGCCGTTACGAGATTCAGGAAAAGATCTACAACGGCGCCGTCGCCGAGCTGGAGTTGTCCAGCATCGCCAAGAGTAAATCCATCGTGCGCGTGCCCGGAAGCGCCGTCTTCATGGTCGGCACTCCCAAAGGCACGCCCCTCGCCCTCCTGCACCATCTCAAAGCCAACAAGTGCCTTCAAAAAACCGTCGTCCTGCTCACGATTATGACGGAAGAAGTTCCCCTTATCGACGAGGAAGAGCGCATGACGCTCGAATCGCTCGGCGAAGGCGTCTGGCGTGCGATCGGCCGCTACGGCTACATGGAGTCGCCCAACGTAAGCCGCATCGTCGAGCGCATCTCGGCGCAGGGCGTGGCCGTAAACACCCAGGGCACCACCTATTACTTCAACCGCGAGATGATCATCACGGGCGGCAACGCCAAGATGTTCCAATGGCAGAAGGCGCTCTACGGTTTCCTCAGCCGCAACGCCCGACCGGTGAAAGATTATTACAACATCCTGCCCACCCAGATCATCGAGATCGGCCTACCCGTGCAGCTGTAAGACACCGCGCCCCTCACTTCAGCGCCGCCGCGATCTCGGCGAACAGCTTTTTCCGGAACGCCGCGTCGCGCTTCCGGTCGGTCACCACCTCCAGCACGCTCACGCCGGAATCGGGCAACTTGGAAATCGACCCCACGAAGTGTTCTCCGTCTCTCACGAGCGTGTGCGAAACGCCGTAGGCCGCGCAGAGTTTCGCAAAATCCACGTCCTGCGGTGTCGCCCAGTATTTCTCGAACGGCGGATCAAACTTCGCCACCGGCAGATGATCAAAAATACCTCCGCCATTATTGTTGATGAGCACGATCGTCAGCGACCCGCGCAGATGCTGCGCCGATAGGAATCCGTTCGTGTCATGCAGCAGAGCGAGATCGCCCGTGAAAAGCACCGCGGGTTTGTTGCCATGCGCGATGCCCAGCGCCGTAGAAAGCGTGCCGTCGATACCATTGGCCCCGCGATTCACCAGCACGCGCACGCGCCGGTCAGACGCCGCCCAGAAATACTCCGCATCGCGCACCGGCATGCTGTTCGCGATGAAGAGCGGTGTCTCCGCCGGCAGATGGCGCGATAATTTCCAGGCGACGCTTCCTTCAAACGCCGCGTCATCCACGAGCGCCACGTCGATCAGTCCGCGCGTCTCCGCCTCGGCTTGCCTCCACGCCGCCTCGTAAGCCTCCGCGCCCGCATCGGGAAACGTCTGCGCCGTGCTCATAGAGACCTCCTCGATGCCGTGGCGAAAATGCCACGTCCGCCCGTGCAGCGGATCGTGGTTTTGCTCCGACGCCGTGAGCAGCATCGTCGGCACGTTCAACTCGGCCAGCCATTCGCGCAGCACCTTGCTCGTCGGCCAGTTTTCAATGCACACAACAAACTCGGGCTTTAGTTTTTTAGCCAGCGCGGACGACCGCAGGATCGCGTCGTAAGTCGTGACCAGTGTCGCCTCCGCCGAAGCGTGCGTCCGCAGCGGATTGAGCGCGTCGGCCAGCACCGGCCAGCCGTGGTGTTTGGCCAAAGTCCACACCGCCTCGCTCCAACGCTGCGGATCGGTCGGCTGCGCCGGACCCGCGATGATCAATCCGCGCGCCGCCACCGGAATCAGAACCACCGGATGCGTAACGACCGGTGGCACCACCGGCATCGCAAAAAACGCCTCCCAATCCTGCGCCTTTAATTCGTCCGCCGTCTTGTCCTCGATCGGTGGCAGCGGATCGCGAAACGGCGCATTCAAGTGAACCGGTCCCGCCGCCGGTCCAAGCGCGCGGTCAAACGCCTGTAGCATCGTCTGTCGCAGATAGCGCAACAACTCAATGCGCGGCTCCGGCACGGCAAATTCGTGCTGCCAGTTCACGTGTCCGCCAAAAAGTTTCTGCTGGTCGATGGTCTGCCCCGAAGAACAGTCGCGCATCTCCGGCGGACGGTCCGCCGTGATCACGATCAGCGGCACGCCGCTTTCCTGGGCCTCGATCACCGCCGGAAAGTAGTTGGCCCCCGCCGTCCCGCTCGTGCACACGAGCACCGTCGGCCGCCCCTGTTGTTTCGCCAAGCCCAGCGCGAAAAAACCAGCCGAACGCTCGTCGAGCACCGGAATCGCCTCGATCTGCGGATGCCGCGCAAACGCCATCGTCAGCGGCGTCGAGCGCGAACCCGGCGAGATCACCGCCTGCGTAACCCCGCTGCGCACAAGCGTCTCCACGAGCACACTGCACCACAAGCTGTTGGTATTTCTAAAATCTAAGGGTGTCATCCCTGCCAAACATGCACCCGCTTACAATCGGTTCAACACGGTATTGATTTCCTATCGCCAAGCTCGCCCGCGCCCTGTTCAGATTGCCGCCATTTTCCCGACCACCATGTTGATCCTCCGCGGCTCCCCCGCCCTCTCCGAATTTCGCCTCAACAAGCTCCTCCACGACCTCGTCGCCGCCGGCCTGCCCGTCCACGCCGTCTCCGCGCAGTTCGTCCACATCGCGGAACTCACCAGCGAACTCACCGCCACCCAAAGTGACGTCCTCGGAAAACTCCTCACCTACGGCCCCCGCCGCGCCTCCGCCACCGTCACCGGCCTCGTCCAGATCGTCGCCCCCCGCCCCGGCACCATTTCACCGTGGTCCTCCAAGGCCACCGACATCGCCCACATCTGCGGCCTCGCTGCCGTCAAACGCATCGAGCGCGTCATCGCCTACACCCTCGACCTCGGCTCCGAACTCGGCAGCGCGCAACTCTCCACTCTCGTCGCAAAACTCTCCGACCGCATGACCCAGGTCGTCTTCGCCGACCTCGACGCCTGCGCCGCCCTCTTCAGCCACGAGACCCCGCGCCCGATGGCCAGCGTGCCCGTCCTCGCCCAGGGCCGCGCCGCCCTCGTCTCCGCCAACCAATCCCTCGGCCTAGCCCTCGCCGACGACGAGATCGATTACCTCGTCAAATCGTTCCAGACCCTCGGCCGCGACCCCAACGACATCGAACTGATGATGTTCGCCCAGGCCAACTCCGAGCACTGCCGCCACAAGATCTTCAACGCCACCTGGGACATCGACGGACAGCCGCAGGACAAGTCGCTGTTCCAGATGATCAAGAACACCTACAACCTCCACAGCGACGGCATCCTCTCCGCCTACAAGGACAACGCCGCCGTCCTCACCGGCACCCGCGGCGGTCGCTTCTACGTCGATCCGAAAACCAACGAATACGCCGCGCACGACGAGGAAATCC
>JANXRL010000049.1 GCA_025352985.1 Verrucomicrobiota bacterium | reverse complement strand
GACGTGTTTGTGACCAACAGCGAAATCATCTGTTTGGCCCCTCACGAATATAAGGATTACGTTGATCGGATCGCCAATTTGAGAAAAATCACCGGTTCACGAGTTTGGGGAAATCCGAGCTCTCCGGTGATATGAAACCGTTGCCAGTCGTGAAACCATGTGAAGACGCACTGGTTCCATTTATAGGGGATGGTCGTCCCGAAAACGTTTCATGCTGACGTGCTCCCTCACGCTGCGGAACGTCACCGCCAAGAGTCGAAAAGTAGTTAGTTGAACGGTGAGGCAGAGTGAATCAACGCAACCGTGGAATCGGTCATCGAGAACAAGACACCGTGCTTGTCGAACGTCCGCTTGCTGGCCTTGTGGTAGTAACCGTGGAAAACGCCTCTGTAGTTGAAGGCCTGCACACGATCCGTGGAATCCTTGAGAGAGCCGATGACTCGGCCCTTGCCGTCTTTGATTTGGTTCATGGTCGATCTGGAGACATCAACACCCCACCCAGTCAAATCACGGCTCGCTGCATGACTTTCTGGAGAAACGATTCTCCGGTGCCCGAACCGCTGGCCCTATACCAAGACATGGCTGATGGCTCCAAAATCGCATCCTGACCGGCCTCCCGTCCGTCCTGCTGTGTTCTGGCCAGTCCGCGATGCCGGTTTGTTAAAAACCCATCTGAACCGAGGTGGAATTTTTTCAACTTTACTCCACCAGACCCTTTCCAGTTACGAGCTCGGTTTTGGTTTCAGGATTTTCACCTCTGTGAGTTTTCATCATTCCGCAGTCATATTCTCCTACTACTGGTCGGTTTTTTGGACACACTAGGGAACTCCTTAACGTGTTCGGGCTCGTCTTTTTGAGTGCTGAAAATTGCATACAAACACACGGTTTTCGGTATGGCCCGAATTTTCATGGAGGGCTCGGCTCCGTAAATTTGAAAGAATCAGACACGAGCTTTTTGGGACTTCATGTGTTCGGTGACCATTGGGTGGAGTAGTCAAAACCTCGTGTCTGGTCGAAAATGGCCAGAGATTTTTAGACCAAAGCCGGGAATGGAGAAGATTCCTCCCTCAGAGAATTGGACTGTTCTTAAAACAATTTGGTTCATGCAGACATTTTTGAGGGTGACTCAGAAAATGAAACATATAAAACATTGGTTAGTAATTGTTTTAAAAACTTAGTGACATACGACTCAAAATCTACCGACGAAAGTCTTGTGGGTTCGACCCCCACTCTGGGCACCATTTTTAAGACGGCTCCACGTAAGCTGTGTTAAGGTCCGATGCGCTCTTGGTGATGATGCAAGGGGAAACGCGAGTGCTTATGGGTATGTCAGAATCCACCTAGTGTTTTGGGTTACGCCACTCGTTTTGGCTCGTTTGGTTGTTGGAGAAAGACAGATTTTATTACTTTAAGCATTTATCAACAAACGGATAGTTCATTCGATCTAATCCGATTGCAATCTAGGGTATAAACCCTAGGATTCAATTGTGATGAAATTAACGGGTATTCGCCCCTTGTTTGTTTTGGTTGCTCTGGTCGCCGAGCTGGTTGGGCACGCGTATGCTGGTTCCGCGACGAACATCAGCGGGCTTTATTACACGGGGCAGAATGGCAGCGGCGGGTTGCAAGCGGGCGGTGGGCGCGATGCCAACTGGAATGTTACTTATGCATATGCGAATGGGACCCGCTACCGCAGCTATTCCGGCAACAGTTTTGCTGATACGACCTATACGAGCACGGCCGGAGCATATGTTTTGAGCAGCACGGCAAACAGCGGCGGCACCGCGAACTACATTGATGGCGCCTATGTCGCCAACACCAGCTCCTCTCAATGGATCACCGCTCCGGGTGCGATGACGGCCGTCACGGGCGGCACGGTCAACATCGGCGGCGACAATCTGCCGGGCAACGGCACCACCGGCACCAACATCGCCACCTATGTGTATCAACTGGCCTTCACGATCACCGGCACCGGCAGTGGCGTCGCCACGAACGCGATTTCGCTAAGCCTGACGGTGGCCGCTGACGATGCGTATGAGATTTATATCACGTCAAACCAAGTCACCATGAACGGCAGTGGAGTGATCAGCGCCCAGTATGCGGCTTCTGCATCCGGCACCAATGCCTGGAGCAACACCACGGCGCAAACCCTCACCAACACCGGTGGCGGCGCCAATACGACTTTCAATATCGGCACCAATTATCTCACGGTGGTCGTGCATAATTCAAACAGCGTGACTGGCGACAGCACCTCCACGGCGAACAATCCCAGCGGACTCCTCATGTATCAGGTGGGGGCAGTCGCCACCATCGACGGCAACCCCGTCCCGGAAGTCGGCACTTGGCTGCCGTTGTTCGGCGCGGTGGGACTGTATGGCGCCTTTGCTTGGCGGCGTGGGCGGACGGAAAATCCGCTTCAAGCGGCCTGATTAATTCAACGCCTTTTTTATCAAGGCGGCTTCTTGGGCGGTCAGTGTTTCGGGAAGAATGGAGGCAAGGACCTCGTGCGCCCGGTCTTTTTGCCCTGTGCCGGCGAGCGCCAGACCATAGGGCAGGGCGATGATGGGAGAGGTTTTCCAGTCGGCGGTTGCGGCGCGGAAAAGGGCCAAGGCTTCGGTGGTGCGGTTTTGCGTGCAGAGCACGAACGCGTAGGTCGAGCGATAGGCGAGATTATCGGGCGAGGTTTTGAAGTTGTCCTTGGCGATTTGCTCGGCCGAGTTGAGGTCGTTGCCGGTGAGGGCGGCGAAGAATGCGAAGTTGTTGGCAACCGACGCATCCTGTGCACGAAGTGAATGAAGGCGTTTGAACACTTGGTATTGGCCGTTCGCGTCGTTGCTCACTTGGTAATGGCGGGCAAGCGTTCCGAGGGCGTTCACGGCGATTTCGGGCTGATCGGAGGCGATCCATAGCAGGGCGAGGGCTTCGTCGAGCATGCCCCATCCGTAAAGAAGATCGGCGGTGACAAGGGCGCGTCCGCTGTCGGTGGCGGCGCGCGATCGCAGGGTTTTCCAGAGGTCTTCGGCGAGGGGTTTGTCCCCTGTTGCGCGGGCGGATTTTAGTTCGTAGGTGATGCGTAGGGGTTCGAGGTCGCTTCCCCAGTCGGTGCCTCTGGTCCAATCCAGCAGCGCCGGCCATTCGGCCGACTGGCGCAGGGATTCTGCGATGCTCACAGAGGCGGGCGGGCGGCTTGTCGTGGAGGGGGGCAGGGATTTTATCCACCGGATGGCTTCGCGGCTGCGGCCGATTTGGTTGAGCCAACTTACAAGCAGGGCGATGTTGCCCGAATCGACGGAGTGGTGCTTTTCCATGACGGCAAGAACCTCGGTAAAGCGGGGTTCGTCGGCCTTGGAGAGGGCGAGCAGGCAGTTGGGGATGTCGCCCAACGTGCAGCGCGGATGGGCGCGGAGGGCGTCGGCCCAGCGCAGCATGGCAGCCCGGTCGTCATGCGTGCTCGCGTCGGCAAGGAGGGCGCGAAGGGCGTTGGCGCCCCATTCCCGGTCGGGAACCCATTGGGACAGGAAATCCAGGCCGCGCTGACGCTCGGTTTTGTCGCGGGCGTGCAGCAGCACGATTCCCAGCGGCACCTCGTCGATGGGAAGCGGACCGTCGAGCTTTAGCGCCGTTTCAAAGTGATCGCGTGCACCGGTGAAATCTCCGCGCCGCCGGGCGATTTCGCCGTAGATGCGCTGGGCGTGGGGTGATCCGGAGGCGGCGGAGTCGGCCAAGTTTGAAAGGGCGTGCTCGGCCTCTTCCGGCTGGTCGTTGATCAGAGCGTCCGCCGCCCACGCAAGGATGAGATCGCGGTTGCCGGGACTGAGGGTCGCCGCATGGCGTGAGCAATCCACCGCGCGTGATTTGTTGCCTCCGAGGCGGGCTAGATCGGCGGCGAGTCGCCAGGATTCGGGGAGTTCAGGGGCGATCTCGAGAGCGTCCTTAACGGCCTCTGCCGCATGGTCGAGTCTACCGGCCACGAGCCAGCCGCTGGCTATGCTGATGGCGTTGCGCTGGTGCCACCACGGATAAACCCAAACCGCAGCCACCGCGCTTAAAATGACCGCCGAAATCGCTGTGTAGAGAGTCCAGCGCACCCGGCGCTTCTCCTCGATCAAATCGAGTAGCCGCCACCATTGTTCGCGCGCATCGAAGGCTGCGCGGCGTTTGGTCCAGCCTAGCAGGCGGTCTATTCGCGAGGGAGACTGGGGGAAATCCGGGGAGCGGCCTTTGTTTTCGTCGGGAGGATTCATGGAGGTGAAAACAACGGGATCATCATGCGCCATCCCTTGTTCATAAAACAAGCCCGATACCGCCGACGAATTTGCCGTGATTGACTTCTTGGATTCCGCCGGCGGGCCGACCAACATGACGGGGTTCCCTTCATGTTGCCCAACGAAGCCCAATCCCGCATCGCCGCGCTCCGCTCCGAGCTGGCCCGCCATGACGAGCGTTACTACCGCGAGGCGAAGCCGGAGATCAGCGACTTTGATTATGACGGGCTCAAGAAAGAGCTGGCCGATTTGGAGGCACGATTTCCCGAACTCGCCGCCGCCGAGTCGCCGACGCAGCGCGTGGGCGACGACCGCAGCGAGGGTTTTGTGCGCGTGAAGCACCGGCTGGCGATGACCACGCTGGACAACACTTACGATGAGACCGAGCTGCGGGAGTTTCACGCGCGGCTGGTGAAAGCCATGGGCACTGAGAACCTCGCTTACTCGGTCGAGCCCAAGATCGATGGCGTGGCCGTGAGCCTTACCTTTGAAAAAGGAAAACTGACCCGTGCGGTGACCCGTGGCGACGGCGAGGAGGGCGACGATGTGACGGCCAATGTGAGGACGATCCGAGACCTCCCGCGTGCGCTCAAGCCCGCCGAGGACCTGATCGCGCCGTCTTTGCCGGATGTGATCGAGATTCGCGGAGAGATTTTTTTGCGCGACGAGGAGTTCCGTCGTATCAATCAGCTACAGGAAGAAACCGGTGAAGCGCTCTACGCGAATCCGCGCAACCTTGCGGCGGGCACGCTCAAGCAGCTCGACTCCAAGCTGGTGGCGACGCGGCGGCTGGAGATCGTGCTCTATGGACTCGGTGCCTGCGAGCCGGCGCCGACGGGTTTTGGGGGCAGGGGGAGAGACGACCTCCGTGTCGTCCTTGGGCAATCTGGTCCACACGGAGGTGGCCCCTCCCTCGGAGGGTTCGATTCGCAGTCGTCGTTTCAGGCGCAGTTGCGGGCCTGGGGGCTGCCGGTGGTGGAAAAGTTCTGGTCGGTGTGCGGTATCGATGCGGTATGGGCTGCAATCAAAGAGCTCGACTCGATGCGTCGTGGCTTTGCCTATGCGACTGATGGTGCGGTGGTGAAGTTGGATCTATTTTCCCAGCAGCTCGTGGTGGGTTATCGCGGGGCGGGGCAGGCGGCGCGCAAGCTTTCGCCGCGTTGGGCGTGTGCCTATAAGTTTGCGCCGGACCGGGCGGAGACGCGCATCAACGCGATCTCGTTGCAGGTCGGCCGCACGGGAGCGGTCACGCCGGTGGCGGAGTTGGAACCGGTGCTGCTCGCGGGCACGACGGTGAAGCGCGCGACGTTGCACAACGCCGACGAGATAGCGCGCAAGGACGTGCGCGTGGGCGACACGGTGCTCGTGGAGAAGGCGGGCGAGATAATCCCGGCGGTGATCGAGGTGGTCCTCGTGAAGCGCACGCTGGAATGCGTGCCGTATGTTTTCCCGACGAAATGTCCGGTCTGCGCCACGACGCTCGTGCGCGAGGAAGGCGGCGTGAAATGGATGTGCCCGAATCCGGAATGTCCCGAAAAAGTGCGCCGTAAGATCGAGCACTTCGCTTCGAAGGCGAGTTTGGATATCGACGGGTTGGGTGAGGAAGTCGTGGACCTGTTGCTCACGCGCGGCCTGATTAAAACAATCCCGGACATCTTCCGGTTGAAGGTAGGGGATTTGCTGCCCTTGAAAAAGTCCGGCGAAGTGTGGGCGACGAATCTCGTCAACGGCATCGCGGCACGGCGCACGGCGGACTTGTGGCGCGTGATCCACGGGCTGGGGATTCCGCAGGTCGGCGCGGCGTCGGCCAAGGATCTGGCGCGGCGCTTCCGTTCACTGGATGCACTGGCGACGGCTTCGCTCAACGATCTGGTGCAGATCGAGGGTTTTGGAGAAAAGACCGCCGAGGCGGTGCGCACGTGGTTCAATCAACCGGTTAATCGCGCCTTGGTGGAGGAGCTGCATTCGGCCGGGGTGGTGCCCATGCCCCCGGTTGAGGCGGCGGCGGGTGCGGTGCTGGCGGGCAAGACGGTGGTGCTGACGGGGACGCTGCCGACGCTGTCGCGCGAAGAGGCGACCGCGCTGATCGAGGCGGCGGGAGGCAAGGTGAGCGGCAGCGTGAGTCGCAAGACCCACTATGTGCTGGCGGGCGAAGAGGCCGGCTCGAAGCTGGAAAAAGCAAAGACTCTCGGCGTGCCGGTGCTGGACGAGGCGGCATTCAAAGAACTACTCGGATAAATCACCCCTCATGACCGACGATCAATTTTTGGATGACCTGCAGCGCCGGGCGTTTCGTTATTTTTTTGATATGGGGCATCCGCATACCGGATTGATTCCCGACCGCGCGAAGGCCGATGGCTCCAAGCCGGGCGACATGGCGAGCATCGCGGCGGTGGGTTTTGGGCTGACGGCGCTGGCCATCGGCGCGGAGCGCGGGTGGGAATCGAAGGCCGAGTGTCGGGCGTGCGCGGAGCGGGTGCTCCGCACGTTGTGGCGCGATGTGCAGCACGAGCACGGGTTTTTCTATCATTTCGTGGATATGCGCACGGGGGTGCGCGGTTGGAACTGCGAGGCGTCCACCATCGATACGGGGCTGGCGATTTTTGGCGCGTTGTCGGCGGGGAGGTATTTTGGCGGGGTGGTGGCCGAGTTAGCGCAGGCGATCGAAGCGCGGGTGGACTGGGCGTGGATGGTGGATAAGGACGGTCGTATCAGTCACGGGTGGATGCCGGAAAGCGGGTTCATGCGGTGGAGCTGGGACCAGTATTCCGAGCATTATGGGATGACGTGGTTCGCGGTGAACGGGGCTACGCAGCGTGCGCCGGCAGCGACGTGGACGGCGTGGTGGCGCGGGCCGTGGTGCGAGTATGCGGGCGAGCGGTTTTTGCAGCATGCGCCGTTGTTTGTGCATCAGTTTCCGCAGGCGTGGATGGATTGGCGTGGGTTTACCGATGGGGCGAGCGGAGTGAATTTTTTCACCAACGCGTGCGCGGCGACGCGGGCGCAGAAACGGTTTTGCTTGGATCTGCGCGGGCGGTTTCCGGGATACGAGGACAACGTGTGGGGGTTGACATCGTCGGACGGCGCGGCGGGCTACATGGATTGGGGCGGGCCGCCGGTGCGGGCGGGCGAGGTGGACGCGCGTATCGACGGGACGGTGGTGCCGTGCGCGGTGGCGGGTTCGCTGCCGTTCGTGCCGACGGATTGCCTGGCGGCGTTGCGGGAAATGCACGCGCGCTGGGGCGATAAGATTTACGGGCCGTATGGGTTCGCCGACGCGTTTAATCCGGTGACGGGCTGGGTAGGGTCGGATGTGATCGGCATCGATCAGGGAATCACGTTGCTCATGGCGGAAAATATGCGGACGGGCTTCGTGTGGAAACTGATGGAGCCGTGGCGGCCGGTGTGAGTGGGGGGGCGTTAAAGGGTAGTGGCCGCGAGCGTGAAGCGAGTGGAGATGCGGACCACTCGCTCACGCTCGCGGCTACAACTCTACGCCGAAGCAAGCTTTGGGTCTTTTACGGACTATCCGGCGTGCCCAGCGGTCACGCCTTACCTCGGAATCAGAGGCCCTTTTTTTGGAGCTCGATTTCCAGGAGGCGCATGAATTCTTGGCCGTCTTCGGGGGTGGGGCGGTAGCCGGGTTTGCTGATCTTCGTGAAACCGGGGCGGCCTTGCTGGTCGATGACCCACTTGCCGGTCACGCCGTCGCTGAAGGTGACTTCGCCGCTGGCGATGGCGCCGGGGATGAGAGTCACGCCGTCAACGTTGAGGCTGACGCTACCGGGGCCGGGAGCGGGAAGTTCCTCGTCGGCGGGGAGGGCGTCCCCAGCAGCGGCGGCGGGCGCGGGCTGGGCTTTGCTGACGTCACTCGTATCGACTTTCTTGGGCGGGTCTTTGAGCTGGAGGTTGAGATCGTCCACGAGGAAACGGACGTCCATGTAGGTCATCGCTACGTCGAACTGTTCGCGGAGCTTTTTCTGGATCGTGGAGAGGTTGTCTCCGGCGGCGACCCAGCTGGATACGGCGGCGGTTTGTTCGGGAGTAAGGCTCATGTAAGGAATTAAGCTAAGAGCTGAGAGCTGAGAGTCTAGAGCTTAAGACAGAGTATCCCTGTGGTGGTTCGCTTATGGTTCTGACTCCCAGCTCCAGCCTCTGGACTGGCCGCGCTTCAGCGCGACAGCTGATTCCGGAGGAACTCGATGCTGCCGCGGGCGGTGGTGTCCTGCTCCATCATGTTGTCCACGGCTTTGCAGGCGTGGATAACGGTGCCGTGGTCGCGTCCGCCGAAGGCGTCGCCGATGTCCTGCAGGGAATGTTTGGTGAGCGTGCGGGAGAGATACATGGCGATCTGACGGGGGATAGCGATGTTGTTGGGGCGGCGCTTGCTCGTCATGTCGCTGTGGCGGATCTGGTAGTGATCGGCGACTTTTTTCTGGATGATCTCGATGGTGAGCTGGTTTTGGGCCTGCTCCATGAGGACGTCCTGTAGGAGCATCTCGGTGGCGGCGAGGTCGATGGTCTTGCCGGTGAGGGTGGCGTAGCTGGAGACCTTGATCAGCGCGCCTTCAAGGCGGCGGATGTTCTTGGAGATGTGCTGGGCGATGAAGTTGGCGACATCGGCGGGGATGTTGAACTTCAGGGTGGCGGCCTTGGTGCGGAGGATGGCGAGGCGGGTCTCGAAATCGGGGGCTTGGATGTCGGCGGGGAGGCCCCACTCGAAGCGGGAGACGAGGCGGGCTTCGAGTTTCTGGATCTCGGAGGCCCGGCGGTCGCTGGAGAGGATGATCTGTTTGGACGACTCGAAGAGGTCGTTGAAGGTGTGAAAGAACTCTTCCTGAATGCGCTCTTTGCCGGCGAGGAACTGGACGTCGTCGATGAGGAGGACGTCCACGTGGCGGTAGCGCTGGCGAAACTTGGTGAGCTGGTTCTCCTGGAGGGCCTGGATGAACTCGTTGGTGAATTTCTCGGTGGAGAGGTAAGCGACCTTGGTGTCGGGGTTGTTGCGGAGGATCGCGTGACCGATGGCATGCATCAGGTGCGTCTTGCCGAGGCCGGTGTCGCCGTAGAGGAAAAGGGGGTTGTAGGCCTGCGCGGGGGCCTGGGCGACCGCCATGGCGGCGGCGTGGGCCATCTGGTTGTTGGAGCCGACGACGAAGGTTTCGAAGGTGTTGCGCGGGTTGAGCGTGCCGGTGTGGGCGCCGCCGCGTTCGTCGTTGCGGGTGGAGCGGCGGGCGGGCTTGGCGCGGGGGGCGGAGGTGTCGGTCTCTGTGCGTGACGGGGAGACTGCGGTTCCAGCGGCGGTAGATTTCTTGAGCTTGACGGTGATCTGGCGGCCGGAGGTGAGGCGCAGGCGCTGGACGATCAGATCGAGGTAGTTGTCGTTGATCCAGATGGCGGCAAAATCGTTGGGCACGCCGAGGGTGAGGGTGTCTTCCGTAGCTTCGAGGCACACGATAGGCTCGAACCAGAGTTGGTAGACATCTTCAGGGAAAAGCCCCTTGAAATCGCTTTTGACGGATTCCCAGAGGGACAAGGAGATGACGGCTGAAGACATGGACAAAATATACGGTGTGGCTTGGGATTATTCACACTCCACAGTTGGAGGGCGGTCAGAGGCACATCCCAGCTAGCAAGGTCCATGCACCGAGGCCTGTCAAAAACGGAGGGCGGATCATCGGAAAAATGGGCGGAATAAAAATAAATATAAGTAAATGATGATCAGTGGTTTGTTTTAATGAAAACAGGGAGGCTGAACGCAAACTCGCAGAGGAGGTGATAAAGAACCGCCGAAACTGTTCGGTTGAAGAGGACGGGATGGAAATAACGTTGAAGAGGAAAAGGGTTTCAAGAGCAACTTTCCGACAAGTTATTCACAGGCACCTTGCGGATAAGTTTTTGAGTTTTTTTGTTGCCACAAAATCGTGTGTTTCGGGCTGGTATCGAAAATGTGACGATTATGTAGCGGAGGCGGTATTACGGGGCTGAAATCTCCTCTGGAAACGCGTCGGGATGGTGACACTACGCGTCGCAGGCGGGTTTGAGCGGCAGTTCGCCGGGACGGTTTACCGACAGGTTACGGGACAGTGACGGGGGCGGGATCGACCCATTTGCCGTGCTCTTTAATAAGGGCGATGAGGCGGCCGTCAGCTTCGGCCTGAGGGATATTATATTGGACGCAGTTTTTCCCGACGTAGAGGTTGATCTTGCCGGGGGCGCCGCCGACGTAGCCGAAATCGGCGTCGGCCATTTCGCCAGGGCCGTTGACGATGCAGCCCATGATGGCGAGCTTCACGCCTTTGAGGTGGCCGGTCTGCTCACGAATGCGCTGGGTGGTCGTCTGAAGATCGAAGAGCGTGCGGCCGCAGGAGGGGCAGGCGACGAACTCGGTCTTGGAGATGCGGGCGCCGGCGCCTTGAAGGACGTTGTAGGAGACCTTGGTGGCGCGGCTGAAATCGGTTTCGGTCTCGATGGAAACGAGATCGCCGAGGCCGTCGCACAGGAGCGAGCCGGTGAGGATCGAGGCGTCGAGGAGGCGGGAGAGGAAACTCGGGTCGCCGGCGACCGTGGTGTCGGAGGTGTTGCGAATCCACACGGGGGCGCGGGAGCCGATGGTAGCAAGGGAGTCCACGAGGGCGCGATAGCGGCCGGTGGGGTGGGCGAGAATACCGGAAACCGGAGACCGGAAACCGGAAAAGGTGAAGAGGAGGCGGTCGTCGCCGAGTTCGCGGAGCACGGGCGCGAGGAGCGCGAGGTCGTCATCGGTCGTGGCGACGGCGAGGTGGTGGCCGTGGGTGCGGACGAGTTGGGCAAAGGCGCGGAGCGGGTCTGCTTCTTCGGCGGTGAAGGTGCGTAGGAGAACGACGGAGTTGCGGCGGGCCGCGAGCGCGGATTGCACTTCAGCAGGGGAGAGGGCGGACGCCAATTCTAGGACGAGGAAACGGCCGACGGGGATGGTGGCGGGTAGCGCGGCGAGATCGGCGGCCGAAGGGATTGAGACGAGCAGGCCCTCGACGGGCGTGTCGTTTAATTTTGGATTCGCGATTTCGGATTCCGGACTCGAGAGCGCGGTGAGGGTGGTGCGGACGATGACGCGGGGCGGTTGCTCGGGGCCGACGATGCAGCCTGCGGCGAGGGTGAGCGTGGAGGTTTCGCGCTTAGTGAAATGAAACGGATCGACGCGGTCGGGTTGAGCATGCTCGGCGGTGGCGTCGGTCTCCGGTTTCCAGAGAGACATCGCTTTTTTGACGAGGGCCTGGGCGACGGGGATTTCGTAGACGCTGTCCTCGGTGAGGGAAACGCGGATGGTGTCGCCGAGGCCGTCGTAGAGGAGGCTCCCGATGCCGATGGCGCTTTTGATGCGGCCGTCTTCGCCGTCGCCCGCCTCGGTGACGCCGAGGTGAAGCGGGTAACGCATACCGGCGCGGTTCATGTGCTCCACGAGGAGGCGGTAGGCCTCGATCATGACCTTCGGGTTGGAGGACTTCATCGACAGGATCATCTGGTTGAACCCGTGCGATTCGCCGATGCGGAGGAACTCGAGGGCGCTCTCGACCATGCCGAGCGGGGTGTCGCCGTAGCGGTTCATGATGCGGTCGCTGAGCGAGCCGTGATTCGTCCCAATGCGCATGGCGCGCTGCTTCTCGATGCAGAGCTTCACCAGCGGCACGAAGGCATCTTCGATCGCCGCGACTTCCTCGGCG
>JANXRL010000122.1 GCA_025352985.1 Verrucomicrobiota bacterium | reverse complement strand
TTGGCGCTCTCGCTGGGCACAAGGCGATTTTCCGTTCCTGATTCAGCAACTCCCAAATTACGACGACAAGGGACGGGCGGTCACCAAGTGGGCCGAGCTCCGCGAGGCTCAGTGGAATGTCTCCCAGACCGTTCCCAACGCATTCCTTTCTGTCGGGATTGATATTGGAGCATCCCATGACCTGCATCCCGCCAACAAGCGGGATATCGGGGATCGTCTGGCTCTCGTTGCCTTGAACAAAGTCTATGGCCAAAAGATCCTTTGCTCCGGGCCGGCGCTGGAGTCGGCGGAAAGAGACGCCAGCGGAAAATGGCACCTCAAATTCCTGACCGCGGGAGTTCTAAAAACACGAGACGGCGCGGCTCCGCGTCAGTTCGCCCTTGCCGGGGCTGACCACAAATTCATGGCCGCTGATGCCCTGGTTCAAGGCAATGAAGTGGTGCTTTCCTGCGATTTGATCTCTCAACCTGAAGCGGTGCGCTACGCTTGGACGAACGATCCAGCCGGTCTGAATCTTACGGACGATAGCTACCTGCCGGCTATTCCCTTTCGGACCGATCACTGGGCCACGGAGTCAATGCGAACCACCAACTAGCAAAGCGTCTACGCGACGCGCGCAAAATTATTCCCACCTTGAGTGAGGCTGCCATCCTGAAAACGGGGCAGGCCTTGGATGTTTCCATATTAACCAACCCTAGATTCCCATGAAAAAACTCAAACAAGCCTTCGGCTTTACGTTGTGGATGGCTGCCCTCACGGGGGCTGCCCTGCACGCGCAGACTCCCCCGAAGAAGGCTTATCCGATGATCACCGGCTACGCCTGTCCGGAGTGGTTTCGCGATGCGAAGTTCGGCATCTGGTCACATTGGGGGCCGGCTTCCATTCCAGGCATTGGCAACGGTTACCCCACCGATCTCTGGACTCAAAATTCCTCCAGCTACAAATGGCATGTGGAGCATTACGGTCACCCGTCTCAAGCCGGTTACGTGGCCGTGATCGAATCGTGGAAGACAGAGAAGTTTGACCCTGATAAACTGGTCGCACGCTACAAGGCCGCCGGAGCGAAATACGTCGTCGCGCTCGCCACCCACCACGACAACTTCGACTGCTTTGATTCCACTTATCATGAGTGGAACTCGGTAAAGCACGGTCCGCACAAAGATATCGTCGGGCTCTGGCGCGAGGCCACGTTGAAGGCCGGCCTGCGTTTCGGCGTGTCGTCGCACGCGGACGAGCGGGGTTGGAATTATATGTATGGAGCGCAGCTGGCCGACACCACCGGCCCCCTCGCGGGCGTTCCCTACGAAGGTAAAAAGTCCGAATACGAACGCCTCTACAACACGCCGCAAGGCCCCAAGGACAAGCCGCCCGCAGCGTGGAAAGACAAATGGCTGCAGCGGCACACCGACTTGGTCGATAAATACCACCCCGACCTGCTTTATTTCGACAGCGGCATTCCGCATGGCGACTACGGGACCCAATTGATCGCCCATTATCTGGAAAACAACGCCAAGGAACACAACGGCGCCGTCGAAGCCGTGGTGAACGTGAAAGCCGGTTCGTTTGTGCGCGATTACGAACGTGGCGTTTCCGTGACGCTGCAGGATAAACCCTGGCAGGACGACACCTCGCTCTCCGGCTGGTTTTACCTGAGCAAGAATCCCAAAAACGACCATGCCTCGCTCGTCAAAAACGCCACCACCGTCATTCACACGCTCGCCGACGTGGTCAGCAAAAATGGCAATCTTCTGATGAACTTTCCCCAGCGCGGCGACGGGAGTCTGTATCCCGAATGCGAAGTCGTGTTGGACGAGCTGACCAAGTGGATGCCGATCAATGGCGAGGCCATCTTCGGCACCCGGCCTTGGACAACCTTCGGCGAAGGCCCGTCGGTGATTCCCGCCAAATACATGAACGAACTGATGGATCCGCTCACCTGGCAGGACATTCGTTTCACGACGAAAGGAAATGTCCTCTACGCCATCTGCCTAGGCGTCCCGCAGGGAGAGATTAAGATCACCTCGCTCGTCGCGCAGGCCGATAAAATCAAAAGCGTGGCGCTGCTCGGCAGTTCGGAAAAGATCTCCTGGAAAGCCACCCCGGAAGCGATTGTCCTCCAGCCTCTCGCACAATGGCCCTGCGCCCATGCGGTTGTCTTTAAAATAACCCTGAACTGACGAGGTCCACCTCCACGCCTTGTCTCGTCCCAACCTCCTCAACTTTTCCGTGAAAATTCGTTTTGTTATTTCTCTCTCCCTTCTAACCCTCGCCCCGGCTTTTGCCCAAACCTCGGTGGCCGCTCCTTCCGACAGCCCGTTTCAACCGAACTGGGCCTCGATTGCCGCCAACTATCAGGTGCCGGAGTGGTATCGTGACGCCAAGTTCGGCATCTTCATCCACTGGGGCGTTTACTCCGTCCCGGCGCATCACGACGAGTGGTATCCGCGTTGGATGTATAAAGGCGATGAAGGGAGCCGGAAACGCGCCTTCGATTACCACATCAAGACCTACGGGCCGCAGGATAAATTCGGCTACAAGGATTTCATCCCGCTCTTCAAGGCTGAGAAATGGGACCCCGTCGCGTGGGCCAAACTGTTCAAAGATTCCGGCGCCCAATACATCGTGCCCGTCGCCGAGCATCACGACGGCTTTGCCATGTATGACAGCGCGCTCAGCCCGTGGACATCCGTCAAGATGGGCCCCAAGCGCGACATCATCGGCGAACTGCGCCAGGCCATCCTCGCCGAAGGCCTGCACTTTGGCCTCTCGTCGCACCGCGCCGAGCATTGGTGGTTCTTCTCCGGCGGACGTGAATTCCCCAGCGACGTGCAGGACCCGCAATACGCCAGCCTCTACGGCCCCGCGCAGTCCAACCGCAAAAACCTGAACAACCCCGAAGGCAAAGCGTTCCTCGAAGACTGGCTCGCCCGCTGCAACGAGCTGGTGGATAAATATCAGCCCGAGCTCGTTTACTTCGATGTGGTCGGCAGCTGGTCGCCCGAGTTCCAGCCCTACCTGCAACAATTCGTGGCGCATTACTACAATGCCGCCGCGCAGTTGAACCGTAAGGTTGCGGTGAATTACAAGACCGGCCTCATGCCGGACAACACCGGCGTTCTCGATTTCGAACGCGATGTATCCGACAAAGCCCGCGCCCAATTCTGGCAGACCGACACCTCGGTGGGCAAAAAATCCTGGAGTCACATCAACGACGAGGAATTTAAAACCCCCAAGCAGCTCATCAACGAGTTCGTCGATGTGGTCAGCAAAAACGGAACCTACCTGCTCAACATCGGGCCCCGGGCAGACGGCACGATTCCCGACGAACCCCGCGATCTCCTGCTGGCCTTCGGCGCTTGGCTGAAAATCAACGGCGACGCCATCTACGGTTCGCGTCCCGCCGCCATCGCGGGCGAGGGTCCGACCCAACTCCAGCCCAAAGGCCCGGGTCGCGACAAGGTGGAGTCGCCCTACGGCTCGGCCGACTTCCGCTTCACCACCTCGAAGGACGGGACTACGCTTTACGCCATCGCCCTCGGCTGGCCGGAGAATGGCGTGTGGACGGTGACCTCGCTGGCGGCCGGCAACACCGCGTTGTTGGGTGGCGAAATTGAGCGCGTGGAGCTCCTGGGACAGCCGGGCGCGCTCGATTGGAAGCGCACTGCCCAAGGCCTCGAAATCAAAACTCCGGCAACCAAGCCCGGTGACTACGCCTTTGCTTTCCGGGTGGTCGGCAAATCCGTGAAGCCCTTTTCGCCCCCCACGCCCTGAGCTCTTGGGAAATGATGATACCCCGCTTTTTGTTCGGCCTGCTGCTTATTGGGAACGCGGGTTCTTTACGGGCCGAGGAATCGGTGGAAATCCCGGCTGTTCGCCCAAAGGCGCAAGCGCTTGCGCGCGGAGTCGTTGGGGTTCCACAAGGAGAAATCTAGATCACCTCCCTCGTGACACAGCCTGATAAAATTAAAAGCGTGGAGCTGCTGGGCCGGGCGGAAACGATTTCGTGGAAAGCCACTCCGCAAGGTCTGGTTATTCCGCCACTAGCCCCGTGGCCCTGCGCTCACGCGGTGGTCTTCAAGATCAAGCTTAACTAGGGATCGACTCTATTTTCCTGCAGGTCGATCTCTTCAAAAACCGCAGGCATCACGCCTTCGCCGACAGTTTACCAAACGTTTCACCTCTCGCCTTCGTTATGCCCCAGACTTCCATGCCCCACCTGATTCGCTCTGCCGCCCTTCTCCTCATCGCGCTATCGCCCGTCGTCCTGCGCGCCGCCGACGCTGCGCCCGCAGGAGTGGATCCGCTGGTCGCCGCGTCAGCCTACGGGAACGAGAAGGTCTGGTCTTATCACGACAAAGATCCGGTGCCCTGGGCGCGTTTTCACCCGCTCGACTTCGGCGCCTCGAAAGTCTCGTTTAGCGGCGAGGGCGTGCGCCCGGTGGGCCAGGTGCCCGCGCCCGGCGTGCACCCGCGCATTTTATTTTCCCCGGAAGATCTCCCCGCGCTTCGACGCCGGCTCAAGGACAACCTTGGCGGACAAGCCGCATGGAAAAACGTCCTCGCCTGGACGAACGCACTGAAGCTCACCTACGATGAGAAGGCTGACTACGCCCTGCCCAACTGGTCCAACGGCGGCTTTAATATTAACGGCCGTTTTAATGATCTTATACGGATCGGCGGCTACTCACCCCAACGGGAAAACTATTACCAGATTCTAGCCGATGGCGGCCGCCCCGCTCGCTTCGAGAAGACTCCGGCCGCCGAGTTCTTCAAGCCCGCCTCCATCGAGGCGTTCCGTTGCTTGATTGACGACGACGCACCCGCCGGGCGCACCTTGGTCAAGGCCACGCTTACGGCGATTCGCCTTGAGCAGGAGCGCCGGGGCAAAGAGGACAAACCCGTCGAGGCGGGGCAGCCTCCGCGGCCTTCCACCTCACGCTCAGCGGCTTGCGCCCTCGGATTCATCTACGATTTCACCTACAATTGGATGACTCCGGCCGAGCGCGATTTCGTTCGCACCGAGCTCGTGCTGCTTTCGTCGTGGGCCGACAACTACGGCACATTCAACAACGCCGAGGCCAACCGGAGCAACTGGGCGACGTTCTCCTACTGGGTCTTCGACCTCATGGCGATCGAGGGTGAACCCGGCTTCAACGATCTTAAGTTCCTCGGGCTCTACCGCGGTTGGAGAAACTTTTTCACCTACAGTTTTTTTGAGAGCGGCGCCGCTTTCGAAGGCGAGGGCAAGCTCCTCCTGGGCCTCGATGCGGTCGTCGCCATGGACCGCGTTGCCCCCAAATATAAGCTCGAACTCCTCAGCCACCACCCGCTGCCGCGCGCCTACTACGGCAGGTTTTCAGCGTATTCGCTGCTCCCGACCCGCGATGCTTTCGCCGTCTTTGATATTCTCGGCAGTGTATCCAAGCCGCGCGGTTCTGGGCTGACCACGCCTCATGATCTTGTTGTGGCGCGCTGGCTCTACCCGGATGACCGGACAACCGATTTCGTTTACCGTGCGCTCGTGAGCGACGACTACAGCACGCTCCCTGTTTCGATCCACTTCCATTGGAACATGGCGCTGACCTCCGCAGTCTTCGCCACCGCTTATACCCCGGGAGTCTCGCCTGAGACGCTGGGCCTTGGCCCCACCTTCTTCTGTGGCCAGCGAGGTTTACTCATGACCCGCTCGTCCTGGCGGAAGGACGCCACCTTCCTCACCATGCAGGTGCGCGGCGCCAGCGGCGGCCATCCTTATCGTGACCGCAACGGCCTGATGCTCACGGGGCAGGGACGTGCCTGGGTCACCATCCCCGGTAAAGACATCGGCGGTTGGGCAATGAACACGGTGCTCATCGACGAGACCGAGCAGAACGCCACCACGCCGGCGCGCGTGGTCGATTTCGTCGATACGCCCGACGCCACCTTCATGGTAGGCGACGCCAAATACAGCTGGGATTGGGCGTTGAACTCCACCTCTCGCAATCGCGATGGCAGCGACACCGTCACGCGCGACGACGTGGTCGGGGACCGGGTCAACACCGGTCGCGGCTGGGAGCTGGTGGAGCAATCTTTCAACGACTTCGCCTGGCTCAAGCGCGACAACCCGGTGTTCACCCGCCCCATGAAGTTCAACGCTTCCTGGATCGGCTTCGACGGCCTGCTCAACCCCGCGATCCGCCAGATCAACAGCCCCGTCCTGCGCGCCTTCCGCACCGCCGGCCTGGTGCGAGGCCCGCGTCCTTATGTGCTCGTCGTGGACGACATCGAACGCGACGGCCTTCCGGCCCGCTACGACTGGAATCTAACGCTTGAGCGCGATGTCATCGCCCTGCCGGCCACCGCCAAGATTGGCGCGCCTGGCGACATCCTGCTCGTCGGTAAGGATTCGCTCGACGCGCAAGGTGCGCCCCGCGCCGGCGAGCCCGCTCTGCTGGTGCGCCTGCTTGAGGCGCACGGCGAACGCCTGGCCACCTTCTTCGGCAAGCGTGAAGGCATGAACCTACTCTCGATTCGCTTCCGCGCCCCCGCGCCCGACTTCAAGGTGCTCCTTCACGCGTTCCGCGTCGGCGACCCGCTCCCCACCACCACGTGGCAGCCCAAGGAGCGCAAGCTCGCCGTGGTCTTCCCCGACCAGCGCGACATCATCGCCTTCGAGCCCACCGCCTCCGGCAAGACCGACGTCGTCATCACGCGCGAGGGACGCGAACTCGCCGCGCTCCGTCGCCCCGTTACTCCGCTCGCCGACCCGGCCTCCGCCGCGCTCACCGCCCGCCTGCGCGAGTTGTCTGCACTCGGCAACGCGCTGGTCGTCAGGAAATTTACCCCGCAACGACTCCCCGGTTTCATCGCCTCATGGAACTTCGCCGCCGTGACCAAAGGCGCTTTCCCTGCCTTGCCCGGCAGCCTCCCCCGCGCTCCGGCGTTGCCCGCCTCCCCCGGCCGGGCCGCGCCCGGTCCCGGCGGCCGCCCCGCCCTCAAAATCGATAAGGCGGGGCAGACGTTCAGCTTTCCGTCCGACCTAGTTCCGGCGAGCGGCCAGCCTTTCACCGTCGCCTTCTGGGTTCGCACCTTGCCCGATCCGCAGGCGGGCGGGGTGCTCTCCTTCGGAAGCAAAGACGGCTTCTCGTTCGACCTTCAACAAGGCTCGTTGCGCTTCAGTGCCGCCGGCCAGTGGGGCTTCGCCACCATGCCCAACTCGATGCTCGGAGGATGGACGCATTTCACGGTCACGTATGATGGTGCCAAGCTCGGTCTCTACCGCAACGGGCTCTTGGTTTTGCAGGAAGCGATCGGTGAAAAGCCGCTTCGACTTGGACGCGACATCGGCCTGGGCGGCTCTAACGGCGACGACAACGAGGTGACGTTTGCGAGCCTGGTGATCTACGGCAGTGCGCTCTCCGCCGAGGACGTCTCGCGCCTCGTGCTCTACACCCGTATCACCAATGGCCTTTGATCCGCGCCACGCTGCCATGCCACGCCTCCTTGCCCCCTCCTCCTTTTGTTCCTTCTGTGCCTTGTTGCGGTCATGCTCTCCACGACACCGCCGCCCCACGCTCAGCCCGCGGCCCTCTCCGGCGAGCCCGCCGCAGTCGTTTTTAAAATCAGCCTGAAATAACCCCCGCTTGGCAGCGCACTAGAAGCGTGCGCTGTCATTTCTTTTTGGTCTAGGATGCTTCTTTATACCTCAATTACCCCCGTCGTTCTTAACCTATGAAGCTACATTATTTCTTTCTCTGTCTGCTGTTCGGAAAACTTTTGGTCGCCGCACCGGATTCGCCGCGCGAACGGCTTTCCTTTAATGCTGACTGGCGTTTCACCAAGGGCGATCCCGCCGGCGTCGGCACGCAGCTTGCCTACGCCAACATCAAGACCTGGCTGCTGCCGTCCGGTGCGGCCTTCACGGCCGATCCCGCCGCGCAGTTGAAGCGCCCCGAGGGCAATCTCGCCGCCGATGTAGCCTACACCCAACCCGGCTTTAACGACTCGTCCTGGCGTTCGCTCACCCTCCCGCATGACTGGGGTATTGAAGGGCCTTTCAGCCAAAAAATCCCCGGCGAAACCGGTAAGCTCCCGTGGGCTGGCATCGGGTGGTATCGGAAACATTTCACCGTCCCCGCAAGCAGCACCGGCCAGCAAACCTTCCTCGAAATCGACGGCGCGATGGCTTACGCCGCCGTGTGGTGCAACGGCCGGTTCGTCGGCGGCTGGCCCTACGGCTACTCGTCGTTTCAGCTCGACCTCACGCCTTACTTGAAGACCGGCGCGGACAACGTCGTCGCCATCCGTCTCGACAACCCCGAGGCCTCCAGTCGCTGGTATCCCGGCGGCGGCATCTACCGCAACGTCTGGCTCGTGAAAACTGCGCCCGTCCACGTCGCGCATTGGGGAACTTACGTCACCACCCCGCAAATCACACCCGCCTCCGCCACCGTCAACCTGCGGGCGACTTTCGCCAACGACTCCGCCTCGCCCGCCACCGTCACGGTGAAAACCAGTATCTTCGACGGTGCGCAGCTCGTGGCCGAGGCCGCCCCGCAGTCCGCTTCGATCACTGCCGGACAAAGCTCCGTGCTTTCCACCCAGCTCACCGTGCCCAAGCCCAAGCTCTGGGACCTCGCCACGCCTCAACGCTACACCGCCGTCACCTTGGTTGAGCAGGCCGGTCGCGTGGTGGATCGCTACGAGACGCCCTTCGGCATCCGCACCATCGCCTTCACCGCTGACGACGGCTTCCATCTCAATGGCCGCCGCGTTCAGCTTTACGGCGTGTGCAACCACCACGATCTCGGTGCCCTCGGCGCGGCCTTCAACACGCGCGCCGCCGAGCGTCAGCTCGAAATCCTCAAGGACATGGGCGTAAACGCCCTTCGCACCAGCCACAATCCCCCCGCCCCCGAGCTGCTCGATCTCTGCGACCGCATGGGCATCCTCGTGATGGACGAGTCCTTCGACTGCTGGAAACGCGGTAAAAAAGGCGGCGACTACAACAAGCTCTGGGACGACTGGCACGAGCAAGACCTGCGCGCCGAGTATCGCCGCGATCGCAACCACCCTTCGATCATCCTGTGGAGCATCGGCAACGAGGTGATCGAGCTGCGCGACAAGGTCGCTGGCCCCGCCATCGCCGCCAGCCTCACCGCCATCGCTCACGAGGAAGATTCCACCCGGCCCACCGTCCTCGGCTCCAACGCAAGCGACGCCAGTTACAACGGCGTCCAGAAAGGCGTCGATGTGATGGGACAGAATTACCAATTCGGCGGCTACGGAAGATTCCGCAGAGAAAATCCCACTATCCCGCTTCTCGGCAGCGAGACTGCGTCGTGCGTCAGCTCGCGCGGAGAGTATTTCTTCGAAACCCCCGAACAGTTCGCCGCTCTCGCCGCCGAGGCTGCGAAACAAGCCGCCGCCAAAGGCAAAGCCGCCCCAAAGGAGATTCCGTATTCTCCCGTAAGCGAAGACAAGGGCCGCGGAAAATCCGACCTTCAGGTCAGTTCATACGATCTTTATGCCCCCGGTTGGGGATGCCCGCCCGACAAGGAATTCATCGGCCAGGAAACAAGCCCGCATGTGGCTGGCGAGTTTGTCTGGACCGGTTTCGACTACTTGGGCGAGCCCACGCCCTACAATGGCGACAGCACCAACATGCTTAACTTCCACGACGCCGAGGGCCAGGCCGACATGGCCCGGCAGCTTAAGGAACTGGGCAAGATACAGGTGCCCTCGCGCAGCTCCTACTTCGGCATCGTCGATCTCGCCGGTTTCAAAAAAGACCGCTTCTACCTCTACCAGGCTCACTGGCGCCCCGAGCTGCCCATGGCCCACATTCTCCCGCACTGGAACTGGCCGGATCGCGTCGGCTTGGTCACACCCGTGCACGTTTACACTTCAGGCGACGAGGCCGAACTCTTTCTGAACGGTGTTTCCCAAGGTCGGAAAAAGAAAGAAATCCACGAATACCGCCTTCGCTGGAACGACGTCGTTTATCAGCCCGGTGAACTGAAGGTCGTCGCCTACAAAAACGGCCAGCCATGGGCCACTGAAGTCGTCAAGACAACCGGCGCGGCCTCGAAGCTTCTGCTCTCCGCTGACCGCAACCGTATCCGGGCCACGGGCACCGATCTTTCCTTCGTTACCGTGACTGTCGCCGACGCCGCTGGTTTGCTGGTCCCTCGCTCGAAAAACCTCGTGACATTTTCCGTCACCGGCCCCGGCGAGATCGTCGCCGTGGACAACGGAGATGCCACCAGCTTCGAGCCGTTCCAAGCCAGCCAGCGCAAAGCCTACAACGGCCTCGCCCTCGTCATCATTCGCGCCAAGCCCGACGTCCCCGGCGCGATCAAGCTCCACGCCGAAAGCGCGGGCCTGGCCCCGGCTGACGTCACCTTGGAAGGCTTCTGACCGCCGCTTCCAAAGGCCGCCGCCTCTATGTCCGCCACCTTCGTCAATCCAGTCCTTCCCGGATTCCAACCCGACCCGAGCATTTGCCGGGTCGGGGACGATTATTATTTGGCGACAAGCAGCTTTGAGCTCTTTCCGAGCCTGCCCATCCACCACAGCCGCGACCTCGTCAACTGGCGTCTCATCGGCCACGCCTTGGATCGCCCCACTCAGATAGATCTATCCCACACCCCGAGTTCAAAGGGGATATTCGCTCCGACTCTCCGCAATCACCGCGGCCGATTTTATCTGATCTGCACCGATGTCGGCGGAGTGGAAAACTTTATCCTCCACGCCACCGATCCGGCCGGCCCATGGTCCGATCCTGTCCTCGTGCCGATTGACGGCATTGATCCTTCGCTCTGCTTTGACGACGGGTTCGTTTTCCTCACGTGGTCCGCACTCGGGCAACTTGGAATCATGGGCGCGCAAATCGACCCCGACACCGGACGTCTCCTCACCGCACCCGCCTTGTGGTGGCGCGGCACCGGCGGCCAATACCCAGAAGGACCGCACCTCTACCATCGTGGAGGCTGGTATTATTTGCTCATCTCCGAGGGCGGCACTGAAGCCGGGCACATGATCACCGTCGCCCGCAGCCGCCAACCCGAGGGCCCCTACGAATCCGCGCCATGTAATCCCGTCCTCACACACCGCAGCCTCAGTCACCCGCTTCAATCCACCGGCCACGGTGACTTGGTGCAGGTTCGCGACGGCTCGTGGTGGATGGTGTTTCTCGCCACCCGCCCGCTTGGCTACCACCCCATGCACAACCTCGGCCGCGAAACCTGCCTGGCTCCGGTTGACTGGCCCGAAGGGGGCTGGCCGACCCTCGTCACGCCCTTGCCGCTGAACCTGCCGTGTCCGCCGGCTGCGTCGGGCACCGCCGCGCCTCGTGCGGCCATGAGCCCGTGGGTCTTCCGCCGCACGCCGCCACCGTCGCTGGCGTCGGTCTCGGTGAACGGGGAGGGGAGCCGACTGCCCTGCCTGCCGCTCACGCTTGATGACGTCGCTTGCTGCGCGTTGCTGGCCCGCCGCCAAACGGCTTTTGAGGCGATGTTTTCCGCGGAAGTCACGCTTGAGCCGGGCGAGCAGGGAGACGCGGCCGGCTTGGCCGTCGTGATGAACGAGCAGCACTATGCGACGATGCTACTCACCTGTGAGGCCGATGGACTTTTCATCGTGGTCCGTCAGCGGGTCGGCGAACTCCGGGTCGAGCTGGCGCGGCATCGCGTGGAAAGAGAGCTGGCCACCTTGCGGGTGCGCGCGGAGGCGGGAAGTTATCATTTTGAGTTTGCCGGGCGGGAAGGGTGGGGCGAGCTGGCGGTCGTTTCCACGCGGCATCTCTCAACCGAACTGGCCGGCGGTTTCACCGGTGTGCTGCTCGGCCTGCATGCCACTTCCCAAGGTCGGACTTCTCGCGGCGCAGCGTCTTTTCAACGTATCGACTATTCGCCGGTGGTAAGTCCCGCCGCCCCGATATGATCCTGCCGACCAACTGACATTCCATTCTTATGTGCCCCTTTGTTTTCACTGCTCTTGCGCTCCTCGCGTTGCCCGTGAAGGCCGATCTCGAGGTGGACTTGGATTTTCCCGGCTTGGACTCGATGTTTGTCGTTTTCCGCACGCCCACTCAGGCCACCGGCGCGAGCACACCGCCCTTGGTGGAAAAAACTTCCGTCGCGTTCGACGGCCCGTGGCGCGTGGAGTTTCCGACCGCTTCGGTCGCCTCGCGCACGGTTGACCTGCCGCGCCTCGCCTCGTGGACCGAGCAAGCGGAGCCGGCCTTGCGCTATTTCTCAGGCACCGCGACCTATCGCACCACGGTGCGTCTGGACTCCGCTTCGCCGTTGGCGGGCGGAATTTGGCGACTCGAACTGGGCGCGGTCGCGGACATGGCGGAGGTCAGCCTCAACGGCCGATCGCTCGGCGTGCTCTGGCGTGCGCCTTTCAGTGTCGATCTCGGTTCAGCCGTCCGCCCGGGTGAGAACACGCTTGAGATCAAGGTGACCAATACCTGGCACAACCGCTTGGTCGGAGACGAGCAGGAGCCTGCCGATCTTGAATGGGGGCCTGAACGCAAATTTAGCGGCAAGGACGTCGGGCGACCGCTTGCTCGTTTCCCGGCTTGGCTGCGCGAAAATGCGGCACGCCCATCCGCTGGCCGCACCACGTTCGTCACGTGGAACTACTTCACCAAGGATGAGCCGCTGCTTCCGGCTGGACTGCTCGGTCCGGTGCGTATCGTTCTACTTTCGCA
>JANXRL010000057.1 GCA_025352985.1 Verrucomicrobiota bacterium | reverse complement strand
CGACGGTGGCGGCATCTTCCCTACCATCATCCACAGTGAAAGAAATGGCCGCCTCACGGTCTGCTTTGAATCGGGCCACGTGGATGCCGCAGTCAGCCGTTGTTTTGGCCAAAGCCTCGGAGACGGGAGGCAGATTGTCGTTGGCGAATACAGAGGACGCCATCACGAAGGACGAGACGATCAGACAATGGAGAACTTGATTCATAGAAGATGGTTTTGTTTTTTCAGTCTGAGTCGGTCTTTCAAGAAATTCCTGGTCTGAAGCTTATTTCCAAGCAGACGGCATTTTAAAAGGGTCAGGGCGAGTTTTATTAATTTTTGGTTCGGAATCAGCCGGGTTAAATTACACGTTCGCTAGGAGCGACTTCATGTCCACGTTTTGCATGATCAGGTTTTTGATCACGGGGATCTTGTCGGTGTCCTGCGGTTGGGTCTTCACCGTCATGCGGTTGATGGTCGAAGTCACCGTGTAGCTTTCGCCGGGAGCGGCGATGACGGGGATGTCGGTCTGTGCGAGGAGCTCCGCAAGTTTTGGGTGCGGCTGGATGTCGTTAGTCAGGATGAGGCCGGCGATGGTGCTGCCGCCGGAGAGGCGGGCGCTCGATACGGCGGCGAGGATGATGTCGTCGCGGTCACCGGGTGTGATGATGAGCGTGCCGGGCGTGAGGTAGTCCACGATGCCCTTGGCGGTCATGGCACCGACGATGACGCGGTTGACGCGCTGCTTGGCGCCGCCTTTGCGTCCGTTGAGCCACTGGCCGTCGATGTCCTCGGCGATCTGCGTGAGGTTGGGCGCGGAAAGTATTTTTTCGACAGGGAGCACGCCGAGGAGCGGCACGCCGAGGCGCTGGAGGCCGAGGCCCGCGTATTCGCGGACGGTGTCCAGCTTGTCATGCTCGACCTTGTTGAGGATGGCGCCGATGACCTCGACGCCGGCTTTATCGAAGAGGGCTTTGTTGAGGGAGATTTCGTCGATGGGGCGGCCGATGCCGCCGGGGCACACGATGATTACGGGGGCCTTGAGCAGCTTGGCGACGCTGGCGTTGGAAAGATCGAAGACGGAGCCGACGCCGGCGTGGCCGGTGCCTTCGATGAGGGTGAAGTCTTTTTCCCAGGACACGCGGTCGAAGGCGCGGCAGATCTTGTCCTTCAACTCGGGCAGGAGTTGCTCGGGGTTCTTGAGGTAGCGGCGGGTGAAGGTGGCGTCCACGGTGACCGGGCTCATGCTCTCAATGGGCACGCGGACGTCGTAGATGGTGTCGAGCAGGTAGGAATCTTCGTCAACCTGGTGGCCCTGCACGTGGACGAAGCGCTGGCCGACGGGCTTGATGAAACCGACGCGGGGATAGAGTGACTGCAGGGCGGCGAAGAGACCGAGGCAGGTGGTCGTCTTGCCGTCGTTCATGCGGGTGGCGGCGACGAAGACCCGCTTGGTGACCTTGTTGGTCGGGCTGCCGAGGAGAGGAAAGGAGGGCTGGAGAAACGGGTTCGTCGAGGAGGAGGCCATGATGTTCGGGTTACGGGCGCGACAAGGCTGAAGGTGGACGGCAACAGGCGGGTGCGCAACCGGTTGGAAGTTGCGCGCAGATGCGTGAGCTCAAATCCCGCCGTAGAGCAACTGCGGGTCGATGGCCTGGCAGCCGACGATGGCGGCCGCGCCGAAGACGTCGTGCGCGCTGGCGCCGCGGCTGATCTCGGCGGCGGGCTTGGACAGGCCGGTGAGGATCTGGCCATATGCGTTGGCGCCGGCGAGGTGGTGGACGAGCTTGAAGGCGATGTTGCCCGAGTTGAGGTCGGGGAACACGAGGACGTTAGCGCGGCCGGTGACGGAACTCGTCACGCCTTTGGTGGCGGCGACGGTGGCGTCGAGGGCGGCGTCCACTTGGAGTTCGCCGTCGATCTCGATCTCAAGGCCGGCGGCACGGGCCTTGGCGCGGGCGAGTTCGGTGGCTTGGCGGACCTTCACGAGCGAGGGCTGGTTGGAGAGGCTCTTGGAGGCGTAGCTGAGCATGGCGACGCGGGGCGTCTCGTTGGTGAGGTGGCGGGCGATGGTCGCGGTGGAGATGGCGATGTCGCAGAGCTGTTCGGCGGTCGGGTCGGGAATGACGGCGCAGTCGGCGAGGAATAGGGAGCCGTCGCTGCCGACTTTTTTCTCGTCGAAGTCGAGGACCATGAGGGACGAGGCGGTCTCGACGTGGGCGAGGCGCGGGACGATCTGGAAAATCGGGCGGAGGGCGCTGGAGGCGCTGGAGGTGGCGCCAGAGATGAGGGCGTCGGCCTGGCCGGTGACTAGCATCAGCGTGGCGAAGTAGTTGACGTTTTTGACGGCTTCGCGGGCTTCGGTGAGTTTGAGGCCCTTGATGCGGCGGATCTGCTCGAGGTGGGTGACGAAGATTTCAAAGTCTTCGCTGCGTTCGGGCTCGATGATGCGCATGCCCTGAAGGTTGATGTCGAGCTTGGCGGCGGCGGCTTTGATGAGGGTGCGGTCGCCGAGGAGGATGGGGGCGCCCATGCGGCGGGTGACCCACTGGCGGGCGGCCTGGAGGATGCGGGGATCGCCGCCCTCGGGGAACACGATGCGCTTGGGGTGACGCTGCAATTTCTCAATAAGCTTGGGGACGATGGGCATGGGAGGATGGCGGGAAAATGCCGTTGGCGGCGGGCAGCGTCAATGCCGCTTGCGGGTAAAGAAACTTGCTAAGCCGCCCGCCGCCCCCGAAAAACGGCGCGCGTGTCCAAGAAGTTCAGGAACATAGGCGTCATCTCCCTGCTCACGGTGGTTTCGCGAGTCCTCGGGCTCGTGCGGGACCAGTTGAGCGCGGCCATGTTCGGAACGAGCATGTTCAACGACGCGTTTGTGACGGCGTTCAGCCTGCCGAACCTGTTCCGGCGTCTGCTCGGCGAGGGCTCGCTGACGGCGGCCTTCGTGCCGATGCTGCAACAGGAGCTGCACGAAAACGGGCAGGCGGGGGCTTTCGATTTGTTGAGCAAAGTGGTGAGCCGTCTGCTGCTGGCGACTGGCGCGCTCGTGGCGGTGGCGATGGTGCTTTTCAGCGAGGCGCGGCAGATCGCCGGGCTGGAGGAGCGGTGGTATCTCGCGGCGGACCTGGCGGTGTTGCTGTTTCCTTATCTGGCGTTCGTGTGCGTGGCGGCGGCGTTTAACGCGACGCTGAACGTGATGCAGCGTTTCACGGAGCCGGCGCTTTCGCCGATCTGGCTGAATCTCGCGATGATCCTGTCGCTGGGCGGCGCGGGGCTGCATGTCGCGCACACGCCGATGGGCGCGATGTATTGGCTCTGCGCGGGCGTGCTGGTGGGGGGATTTTTGCAGATGGTGGTGCCGGCGGTGGTGTTGATGCGTCTCGGCTGGCGTCCGGCGTTTGACCTCAGTCCGTCTGCGCGCGTGAAGGAGATCATCGCGTTGATGGCGCCGGGACTGTTCGGCACGGCGATCTACCAGATCAACATCCTCGTTAGCCGCCTGCTGGCGTTTTCGCTCACGGTGTCGGCGGCGACGATGATGTTTTACGCGAACCGGCTCATGGAGCTGCCCATCGGCGTCTTCGCCATCGCGGTGTCCACGGTGGTTTATCCGCTGCTGACGAGGCACGCGGTGGAGGGGAAGTTTGCGGAGATGGCGGACGACTATCGCAAGGGCGTGCGTCTTATCCTGGCGATCAACGTGCCGGCGGCGGTCGGGCTGGCGCTGCTTAGCGAACCCATCGTGCGGCTGTTGTTTCAACGGGGCCAGTTCACTGCGGAGGACACCGGCATGATGGCGCCGCTGCTGATGCTGTTTGCAGTGGGCATGCCATTTTTCTCGGTGGTGAACCTCACGGTGCGGGCCTTCTACGCCGTGAAGGACACGGCGACGCCGGTGAAAATTGCGGGGATTGATTTTTTGGTAAACGTCGCGCTGAGCCTGGTGCTGCGCGAGTGGCTCGGCGTGGCGGGGCTGGTGCTCGCAAGCACGACGGCCATCGTGGTGCAGATGGTGTTGTTGCAACGCGCGCTCAGCCGGCGTCTCCCGGGGATGACGCTGGCGCCGCTGTGGCCGAGCATCGTCAAGATTCTCGCGGGTTCGGTCGTGATGGGCGCGGTGGTGTGGGGCGGCTGGCACTGGCTGCGCGACTGGGACGCGGTCGTGGGCATCGGGCGGTTCAAGATGCGCGAGGCCGACCTCGTCGCAGCGTTCGGGTTGATCCCGCTTGGCGCGCTGGCCTACGCCGCAGTGCTGTGGAGGTTGCGCATCGAGGGGCGTGAGGAACTGGCCGCATTGCTGCGGCGCGGGCGAAAGATCTCTGCTTGATGAGCACGTCGATGCTCGGCCAGGGTGTTCGAGACCGGCGGGTGTAACGGATTCGTTACACGACGCTTGAAATTGACGGGTTGGTAAACAAACTTTTGCCAATGGGAAGAACCAGCAACGCCGACGAACGCCTGATGACCGCCGCCCTCGACCTCATGTGGGAGGAGAGCTATGGCGCGGTTTCGATCGACGACATTTGCCAGCGGGCGAATGTGAAGAAGGGCAGTTTCTATTATTTTTTCGATTCCAAGTCCGAGCTGGCAGTGGCGGCGCTGGAGCGGTCCTCGCAGGAGCAAAAGGCCATCTGGGACGAGCAGTTTTCGCCGGCGGTGCCGCCTCTGGATCGTATTCGCGCGCGTTGTGATTACACCTACCAAAAGCAGACTGAGATCAAGGCGCGCACCGGCCGCGTGCTGGGTTGTCCGCTATGCTCGGTGGGCTCGGAGATTTGCAACCAGGACGAGAAAATTCGCACGAAGATTTTGGATATCCTCGCCCGCAAGACCAAGTATCTGGAATCGGCCATTGCGGACGCGCAGGCGCAGGGACTGATCGCGCCGGGCGATTCGGCGGCCAAGGCCCGCTGTGTGCTCGCCTACTACGAGGGGATGATCACGCAGGCGCGCATCCACAACGACGCGGAGATGCTCGCCAATCTGGGCGACCAAGTGCTGGCCCACCTGCACGTGAAAGAGCCTCAGGTGCAGACTGTCGGATAAAAAACGCGGAAAATCGAGTTAGCACGTTTGCACTAGTCAAACGGTCAACTATTCCTGCTGGGTTCCTGATTCTACGCGTTCATTCACCCAGCATTTTTACCATATTATGAGTATTTCCCCTTCTTTTTCGGGCAAAGTCGCCCTCGTGACTGGCGGCACGTCCGGCATTGGCAAGGCCACCGCGCTCGCCCTGGCTGCCGCCGGGGCCCGCGTCGTCCTCTCTGGCCGCCGTGAAGCCGAAGGCAACGCGGCCGTCGCCGCGATCACCCAGGCCGGCGGGACCGGCGCCTTCTTCCGCGCCGACGCGTCCAGCGAAAGCGAGATATCGGCGCTCGTCGCCTTCACCGTCGAAAAATACGGCCGCCTCGATCTCGCCTTCAACAATGCCGGCGTCGAGCACACCGGCCCGACGACCGCCACGACCGAGGCCGACTACAGAAAAGTTTTCGACCTTAACGTCTGGGGCGTCATCGCCTCGCTCAAGCATGAGATTCCCGCGATGCTCGCGAACGGCGGCGGCTCCATCGTGAACACCTCGTCCGTCGCGGGCCACGTCGGCATGGGCGGCGTCACGACCTACGTGGCCAGCAAGCACGCAGTCGAAGGCATCACCAAATCCGTGGCGCTCGAGTTCGCCCGGCAGGGCATACGCGTGAACGCGGTCGCGCCCGCCGTCATCGAGACAGAGATGTTCAATCGCTTCGCCCCCGCGCCCGAGCAGCGCGCCTACATGGCCAATCTTCATCCGGTCGGCCGTTTTGGTCAACCGGAAGACATCGCGCGCGCGGTCCTTTACCTGTTGGACCCGGCCAACGCCTTCGTCACCGGCACCAGCCTCGTTGTGGACGGTGGTTGGACGGCGCAATAACCCACACCTCCACGCCTCGTCATGTCCCTCCTTCACACGCCGCTCCGAGTCGGGGCTTTTGAACTTCCCAACCGCGTCATCATGGCCCCGCTCACGCGGTGCCGCGCCAGCGCTGGCCGGGTGCCCAACGCGCTCATGGCCGAATATTACGCCCAGCGCTCGCAGGCCGGGTTCATCCTGAGCGAGGCCACCGCCGTCGATCCCATGGGGGTCGGTTATCCGGACACGCCGGGCATCTGGTCGCGCGAACAGGTCGAGGGATGGAAACTCATCACGCGCGCCGTGCACGAGGCCGGTGGGCGCATCCTGCTCCAGCTTTGGCATGTCGGGCGCATTTCCCATCCAGTTTATCTGAACGGCACCCAGCCTGTAGCGCCGAGCGCGCTCGCGGCGACCGGACACGTGAGCCTGCTGCGTCCTTATCTGGACTTTCCCGTGCCGCGCGCGTTGGACCGGGCCGAGCTGCCCGGTGTGATCGCGGCCTACCGGCGCGGCGCGCAAAACGCGTTGGAGGCCGGTTTCGACGGCGTGGAGATCCATGGCGCCAACGGCTACCTGCTCGACCAGTTTTTGCAGGACGGCACCAACCGCCGCACGGACGACTACGGCGGCTCCGTGGAGAACCGCGCGCGGCTCATGCTGGAAGCGGTGGACGCGGCGATCGCGGTGTGGGGAGCTGATCGCGTGGGACTGCACCTCGCGCCTCGCGGCGACAGTCACGACATAAAGGATTCCGATCCCGCCGCGACCTTCGGTCACGTCGCGCGCGAAGCGGGCCGGCGCGGGCTCGCGTTCCTGTGCGCGCGTGAGGGGCTGGCCGAGCCGCGCCTCGGGCCGGCGCTCAAGAAGGCGTTTGGCGGCGTCTTTATCGCCAACCAGGGTTTCACCGCCGAGAGCGCCGAGACCGAGATCGTCGCCGGCCGCGCCGACGCCGTCGCGTGGGGTAAGCTCTTCATCGCGAATCCCGACCTGCCGGCCCGGTTTCTGAAAAACGCACCGCTCAACGCGCCCGAGAGCGAGACCTTCTACATCGCCCCGGGCGGCGATCGCGCGCGCGGCTACGTTGACTACGCCACGCTTTCGTAACGTTCGCCGGCCCGCGTTTTGCTTCGTTCTGATCTCCTTTCCCCAATCATGCCTACCGTATCCATCGTCTATCACTCTGGCACTGGCCACACCACTGTGTTGGCCGAAGCCATCGCCGCTGGCGCACGCTCCGTGCCCGGCACCACCGTCAACCTTCTCTCTGTCGAGGGGAAGGACATCGTCGAGGGTCGCTACAAGAACGAGGCCTTGCTCGCCACCCTCACCGTGAGCGACGCCATCATTTTTGGCTCGCCCACCTACATGGCCGGACCGAGCGGCCAGTTCAAATGCTTCGCCGACGCCACCGGCGGGATCTGGTTTAACCAGCAGTGGAAGGACAAGCTGGCCGCCGGTTTCTCCGTCTCCGGCACGCCCAGCGGCGACAAGCTCAACACCATCGAGTATTTCTTCCTGCTTTCTCAGCAGCACAGCATGGTGTGGATCGGCACAGGTCTGCTTCCGCTCGCCGAAGGCCGGCTCAACCGCTATGGTGTTTTCAGCGGCGCCGCCGCCGCTTCCGGTTACGAGCCTCCGAGCGTCAAGCCCGACGCCGACGACAAGGACACCGGCGCCCACCTAGGCAAACGCGTGGCCGAGGCCGCTGCTCGCTGGACCCAGTAAAATTTAAAACCCTCCATTAACCTACCATGAATCCGATTCCCGACGCCCAACTGCTCGACGCCCTCAACTGGCGCTACGCCACCAAAAAGTTTGATCCCGACAAAAAAATCCCGGACGCCACTTGGGCGACGCTGGAGAAATCCCTGGTGTTGACGCCTTCTTCTTTCGGCGCCCAGCCGTGGAAATTTCTGGTCGTGAAAACCTTGGCGCTCCGGGCGCAATTGGTAGCGGCCTCGTGGGGGCAAACTCAGGTGGTCGAGGCCTCGCATCTCGTCGTTTTCACCCTGAGGCAGAACCTGGACGAGGCGCATATCGACCGCTACATGGCACGCACGGCGGAAGTTCGCGGCGCGACGGTGGCCTCCCTCGATCCCTTCAAAAAAGTCATCATGGGCAGTCTGGACGGTGCGCGTGCGAAGGGTTTTCTCGATGTCTGGCAATCGCGGCAGATTTACATCGCGCTCGGCCAGTTCATGGCGTCCGCCGCGCTGCTCGGCGTGGACACGTGCCCGATGGAGGGCATCGAGCCGGCCAAGTATGACGAGATTCTCGGTCTCACCGGCAGCGGGTTCACCACGCTCTGCGCGTGCCCGGCCGGCTATCGCGCGGCCGACGACAAATACGCCACGACGCTCAAGGTGCGCTTTCCGCTGTCCCAAGTGGTCACGCACCTCTGATCAACGTTCGAATACCTGTTCGCGTTCCGCCGAAGAAAGCTCGCGCCAATCGCCCGGCGCGAGTTTGAGCGCGAGCAGATCAAGCGCGCCGATTCGTGCGCGCACGAGCCTGAGAGTAGGGTGGCCCACGGCGGCGGTCATGCGGCGGACCTGGCGGTTTTTCCCTTCGGTGAGTTCGAGCACGATCCAGTCGTCTGGCACGGTCTTGCGGTGGCGCACCGGCGGATCGCGCGGCGGGAGAACCGGGGGCGGAGTCAGACGGCGCGCGCGGCATGGCAAGGTGAGATAATCGCCGATTTTCACGCCCCGGGCGAGCCGGGCCAAGGCGTCGGCGGACGGGAGGCGTTCGACCTGCACCAAGTATTCGCGGCGGTGGGCCTGCGCTGGATCGAGCAGGCGGGTGTTGAGGCCGGGCTCGTCACTGAGGAGCAGCAGGCCCTCGGAGTCGGCGTCGAGTCGGCCTAGCGGGTAGACGCCGGCGGGCAGGCTAAAGTTGGCGAGCGTTTGCCATGCTGACCGCGGCTCGGGCGTGAATTGCGAGAGCACGCCGTAGGGTTTGTTGAGCGCCAGCAGCATCAGGGTTTGAGAAAAATCCGAAAGCGTGGACATTACAGCTAAATTTTATCCCCTTCATGCGCGCCATCCAACTCACCGCCATCAACGAATTGTCCATCGCCGAAGTGCCCGCGCCCCAGCCTGTCCGCGGCGAGGCGAGGGTCCGGCTCATGGCCGCCGCCCTCAATCATCGCGATGTGTGGATAAAACAGGGGCAATACGCAGGCATCACGTATCCCGTTCTGCCGGGCTCCGACGGCGCGGGAATTGTCGAAAGCGTGGGGCTGGGCGTCGATCCGCAGTGGATCGGCCGCGAGGTCGTCATCAACCCGAGCTTCGGGTGGGGCGACAACGAGCACGCTCAACGCGAGCATTTCACGATTCTTGGCCTGCCGCGGGCGGGAACTTTAGCGGAGTTAATTGCGGTGCCGGTTGCTCAACTCACGGTGAAACCGTCGCATCTCGATTGGCCCGAGGCGGCGGCTCTGCCGCTGGCCGGGCTTACGGCATATCGGGCGCTTTTCAGTCGGGCTCAGCTTAAACCGGGCGAAAAAATTTTGATCAGCGGCATCGGGAGTGGCGTGGCGTTGTTTGCCTTGCAGTTTGCAATCGCTAAGGGGGCAGTGGTTTACGTGACATCGAGCAGCGACTCAAAAATTGCCCGGGCCATCGCACTCGGGGCAAAGGGCGGGTTTAACTACACGCAATCTGGCTGGACAAAGACTACGGCGCAATTGGGCCATACGTTTGACGTGATTATGGACAGCGCGGGCGGCGATGGCTTTGATGAACTGGTCGATCTTACGACGCCCGGGGGAAGAATCGTATTTTTTGGGGCTACCAGGGGAAATCCACCTGTCTTGCCGATGAGAAGGATTTTTTGGCGGCAGCTTACCCTGCTTGGTTCGACGATGGGCAGTCCGGCGGATTGGACGTCAATGATCGAATTTGTCGCTCAATACAAAGTTGAGCCGGTTGTAAGCGCGGTTTTTCCATTTACGAGAGCCGCCGAGGCATTCGCATTGATCGAGAGTGGTGGCCAGTTCGGCAAAGTTGTAATCAGTCTTTAATTGCACGACCATCGATTTTAAAGGTATGGCTATAAAGCTCTTCAACCTTTTTTCGGGCCCACGGTGTTTTGCGTAGAAACTTGAGGCTCGATTGGACGCTGGGATCAAAATTAAAGCAGCGAATGTCGATTATCCGGCCTAGCTCTAACCAGCCGTAGTGCTCTGCCAGCGAGGTTACGATGGTTTCGAGAGTGATGCCGTGAAGCGGATTGTTAGTTTGAGGCTGGCGCATGATAAAAAATAGGCGTGGTAAATGGGCGGTTTCTAAATGGACAAAAACTCTTCGGCTGAAAGTGCATGAAAATTTCCGTTCAGACGATCATCAGTTGGGGTCACTCTAAAAACTTAGGCATGAGCCGATTTTGTAGATATATTTTCAAAACATGTTTGGAGGTATGCGCGGAAATCAGATTTTTTTAAATAAAATAAACGTATAAACTATTTAATAAAAACGATTAAAGTAATAAAAAGAGTTATCGTTTCCCTTTTGAAACCGGTATTTTCAGACAACTAGGCTTCATGACTTGTCAGTTTAGTGCGCCAAAAATTCGACTACTGAGCGCACTATTTTTTCGCTGTCACCATAAGTTAACTACCCTGCACTGGGGCTCAAGTAGACGTTTGGCGACGAGCTGGCACACTAAGTGCGTATGGTTTAATATCAGCAAACTATGATTCCCATGGAAAACAATCTGGTCATTCAACAAATCATGCAGACGCCCAATGTTATTGGGTATGTTCGTTGTTCCGAGTCTGGCGTCGTTATCGAGCAAGAGGGCAACGAGGTCGATGTGCTCGCCAACGTCATCGTATATTTTCAGCAGATCGCCGTGCTTATTGGAGAGTCTTTCGGATTGGAGCGCTTTCACGAGGCGCAAATCCAAGGGAAATCGCTCATCGTTCTGTGCATTCCTCTTGCCGGGGGTGATGTCCTCGGTGTGATCCTTAATTCTCGTGCCCGTGTTCCGGAGATACTTGGTCAGATTCGTCAAATCCTTAATCTTTCTTAAACATCATGATGCTCAATAAAGTTTTCGATAATATTCTAGATATTCCAGGGGTAGACGGGGTTTGTCTTTTCAACACCATGGGTAAGGTTTTGATCAATCGCATGCCCTCCTTTATGTCGCCCGACATTTTCGAGGACGGACTGCGTCGCATCACAGCGTTATATGATACGATGGATGAGAATTTTTTGCCATGTGATGATTACCTTCTACGGTTTGAGGAAAAGTGGGTTTTGTTCCGGCGTGCAGATCAGGTGGTGCTGCTGGTGCTTGCCGCCGACAAGGCTAATTTCATGTCCACACGTATGGTTACAAACATGGCATTGAAGCACATTACGCCGGCTTTACTTGAAGAGCTCACGGTCGCGGCTGGACTCACCAAGGCCGCTCCCGTGGTTGCAGCCCCGGCCGTTATTCAGCCTGTTATATCTTCAGCATCCGTGCCGCCTTTTCCAGTCGTCGTAGCGCCCAAGCAAGTTCCCCTTCCGGAAGCTGTCTTAGTTGCGAAAGCCCCAGAACCGGCCAGGCCGGTGCGAATGTTTCGCGGTCGCGCTTATTAAAGTATGAAAATGGGCCGCACAAAAATCGGTCGTATCACGCATAATTAACGCATGACATCTCAGGCGCTGCTATGCATTCTCGATGCCCGTTTACGTGGTCTTTTCTCCCTTCTGTTGACGGACGGAGATTCTCAAGTTACCGCCTGCCATGATTCGGATGAACTCAACCGGATCGTAGGATCTCGGTTCTATGATCTTTGCGCCATCACTCTTGATGTGGCACAGGATATGGTGCCAGTCATCAAAACCATCCGGGAGTTATCTCCAGAAACCCGTATTTTGCTTATTGCGGGTAAGGAGGACGTAGAGCGAATCATTCCGCTTTTTGGGCTTGGTGTGCATGACGTGCTCATGCAGCCGATCAATCCAAAGAAGGCGATCACAGCTATCCAAAAACTTCTGCAATCTGGCAAATCGGAAGACTCCGCCAAGTCCACGGCCGACAGGCAAACTAGTGTTCATGGCGGGGGCGTGGACGCTTATCGACCTCAGCATATTGTCGCGCACAGTGCAGCTATGAGGGCAATGATCTCGCAGCTTTGGAAGCTCAGGCAAGAGCCCTTAGGTGTGGTCCTAAGCGGGGAGTCCGGAATAGAATTTGAACTGGTTGCCCGCGAGTATCAGTCGATCTGCGGGGATCCGAACGGGTTTTTGGTTTTACTGAGTCCGAGTGAGATCACGTCCGAGGGATTGGCCACGGCATGTTCCATGGACAGGCTGAAAGAGGGTATGCCCTGCACTTTTTTGGTTCAAGATGTGGATCGCCTTACACCCGCACAGCAGGATCAATTGGTCGATTTTCTAAGGCTTTCCAAACGGCGTTATGATCGCAACAAGCCGTTGCGTTTCGTGTTCACGGTTACGGATGCTCACGAAAACGGTCGCTTAGTGGAAAATCCTTTTGTTGAGGAATTTCTATTTGTTGTTCCGAATTTAGTGAAAGTCCCGCCCTTGCGTGAACGACGGGAGGACATCGAACCTCTGGTTCGGAAGCTTTTGCTCGATCTTACGGCGATTCATCCTGAATATCGTGTTCGGTCCATCAACAATATGACTTTGGAGTGGTTAGGAGGGCGTCTATGGAGAGGCAATTACATGGAGTTGTGTAGTTATCTGCGTCAGGCGGTGACGGAATTTAGCCATCGAGAATTGACGATGACGTATTTCACCGCACGAGATACCGCTTCTCCATTTGCCGGTAGCCTTCAAGCCGCGAAGCCCGCCGCAACCGTTCTCAACAAAGTCGAGTTGCGGCCTAATAAAAACGAAGTTGGCGGATCGGCAGGCGGGGCAGTCAGTGCTTTTACCTCCAAGTCTCCATTGGCAACTAGTGCTTCGCCTTTTCTTTCGCCTCTGCGCCAGCGCCTAGCTCTTTAGCTGATTTTCATACGCTCCGGGATCCCAAAAAAGAGAAGTTTGGATACTTCTCTTTTTACGCTTTAAGGCATTTTCTAAAGTGGTGGCAAAACTCGGAATCGAACCGAGGACACGCGCATTTTCAGTGCGCTGCTCTACCAACTGAGCTATTTTGCCAAAGGACTGAAGGGTGAGAGCAAAGGCCGGAGGCGAGTGGCGTCAATGGGATTTTTAATCGCTCTTCAGCAACGAGGCGAGATCTGCGAGGTTGAGCTTGGCGGTCGTCGCGTCGCTGGCGTCGAAGACGTCGGCCAGCAGGGCGCGTTTAGTCGCCTGCATGTGGAGGACTTTTTCCTCCACGGTGCCAGTGCAGATGAGTTTGTAGCTGGTGACAACGCGGGTCTGGCCGATGCGGTGGGCGCGGTCGGTGGCCTGTGCCTCCACGGCGGGATTCCACCAGGGATCGAAGTGAACGACGGTGTCGGCACCGGTGAGGTTGAGGCCGGTGCCGCCGGCTTTGAGCGAGATGAGGAAGACGGGAATCTCGGAAGAGTTGTTGTAGCGATCAACCTCGGCTTGACGCAGCTTTTGGGGCGTGGCGCCGTCCAGATAGCAGTAGGCGAGTCCCTGCTCGTCGAGTTCGGCGCGTAGCAGCGCGAGGAGCGAGGTGAACTGGGAAAACACGAGGAGGCGGTGGCCGTCGTCCACGGCTTCGGCGAGGAGTTCGCGGAAGGCTTCGAGCTTGGACGAGTGGTCGGCGGAGGCGGACGGGGCGACGAGGCGGGGGTCGCAGCAGATCTGGCGGAGGCGTAGAAGCTGGGTGAGGGTGGCGAAGCGGAGTTTGTTTTCTGAGGCGCCGTCGGCGGCGAGCGAGTCGAGTTCCTGTTCGGATTTTTTTTGCCAATCGGCGTAGAGGGCGGACTGGGCGGGGGTGGGTTCGCAGTAGAGGATTTGTTCGATTTTATCGGGGAGCTCGGGGGCGACGGCTTTTTTGGTGCGGCGGAGGATGTAGGGGGCGGTCTTGGCGCGGAGGCGTTCGTCGAACCAGGTGCGTTCGGAGCCTTTGGTGCCGGGGGGGATTTTTTCGAGGTAGCCGGGCATGAGCAGGTCGAAGAGGGCGCGGAGGTCGTCGAGAGAGTTTTCCACCGGGGTGCCAGTCAGCAGGAAGCGACTGCGGGTGCGCAGGGAGCGGAGGGCTTGGGCGTTCTGGGTGCGGCGGTTTTTGATGTGTTGGGCTTCGTCGGCGATGAGGCAGGCGAGGTCGATGTCGGCGAAGCGTTCGCGGTCACGGGCGAGGGTGCCGTAGGAGGTGATGATGACGTCGTGGCGGGAGGCATCGGTGGGGTCGGCGAGGCGGGCGGAGCCGTGATGAACAAATACGCGGAGCTCGGGGGCGAAGCGGGCGGTCTCGCGGCGCCAGTTTTCCACGAGGGAGGCGGGGCAGACGACGAGGGAGACTCTCGGTAAGTTGGAAGTTGAGGGTGGAGAGTTGAGAGTCGTGAGGAGTGAGATGGCCTGGAGGGTTTTCCCGAGGCCCATTTCGTCGGCGAGGATGCCGCCGAGGCCGTGGCGGTGGAGGTGCCAGAGCCAGGCGACGCCGATCTGCTGGTAGGGGCGCAGGAGCGCGGTGAGGGCAGGGGAGATGGGCGCAGGGGCGAGTTTGGAGAGGTTGCGCAGGGCTTCGCTGCGGGTGCGCCAGCCGGCGGGCGGTTGGTAGTGCGGGACGAGTTCGTCGATGAGTTCCTGGACTTCGGCGACACGGGCGGAGGGGATGCGCCACGTGCGGCGGGCGGAGGAGGGGGCGGTGGCACTGCCGGCGAGGGCGCGCTGGGCAGTGGTGAGGCAGGCGATTTTTCCGGGAGGGAGGAGGTAAACGCGGCCTTGGTCCTCGACGTAGCCGCGGTTGGTGGCGAGGGCGGTGCGGAGCTGGTCTTCGCCGACTTTGCCGGCTTGGAGGCCGAGGGTGAGGGTGAACTCGCCGCCGGTCTCGGCGATTTCGCACTGGATGTCGGCCTCGGCGAGCTTGGCGGTGTTTTTCTCGAAGTTGTCGGTGAAATCGGCGTGGAATTCGTCGCGGAGGGCGGCGAGGTGGGTGGCGAGGAAGTTGAGGGTTTTGTGCCGGTCGCGCAGCCACCATTTGCGGGTGGTGGCGTCGAGGGCGAAGCCGTGGGTTTTGACGAGATCGAGGGCGGCGGTGTAGCCGGAGTGCTCTCGCGTGGGCAGGCTGATGGCTAGGAAGTGTTCGCTGCCGTCAACGAGGAGGGGCGTCGAGGATTGCGGACGCGGGGTGGAAAGTTTTGGCGGCGATGGGCGCGGGGCGAAACGCGGCGATGGGCGCTCGCTTGGCGAGGGAGCCTCGTCCAGGTGTTCGCTTACGCTGCGCAGGCGGGGGCCGATCCAGAGCAAGGGGGATTGAGGGGTGTTCAAAAAGGCGAAGACGGGCTGGCCTTTGAGCGAGGTGATCAGTTCTCGGAGCTGGTTGCGCTTGAGTTGGAGGTAAAGCGGGGGTGTGGCTCCGGCGGCCCAAGTTTGAAGCAGGGCGAGCGCCGGAAGCATTTCGCCAAGTGGCGTGCGGGCGAGGTCGATCTCGGCCTTGAGCGCGATGGCGTCGCGGGCGGCGGCGGCGGCAAGATTGGGCGGAAGCAAAAGACGAAGCATGACGAACGCGCTACGCTGCGCGTGGGTCCGGCGTGGCGGAAGCCAAAACTTTCCAACTAGTCGATCCAGCCTCCCGTCGCCTGCAAGGGAGCCGGATCGCCGGAGGACGAAATCCAGGCGGCTAGGGCGTGTTTCCCGGCGACGGGCAGCTCGGAGGGCGGCGAGGCAAACTTGCCGGTGAAATCGCCTTCGCCGTCGGGCGCGAGCGGGACGAGGACAACGTGCAGGGCGATGAAGTCGTGGGCGAGTGCGCGGCCGGCGTTTTCGCCCGCGCGAACCTTCACGAGGACATCACCGCCGAGCCAGGCGACCGACGCGGCGTAAGTTTTGCCCGTCGCGTGCGCGGCGGGCCGGTAGACGACGGCGCCGCCGCCGTCGGCGTTGCGTTGAAGGGTGAGCACACCGGGCGTGACGGGTTTCGGCACGGAGTCGCCGGGCCGCCATTCGCGGCCTTGGCGGACGAATTCCGGGGTGTAGATATTTCCCGCGCCCCAGGAGGCGGCGTAGGCGCGCTGGCGGGCGGTGTAGGCGGGGCGGGCGTAGCTGTCGGGCCAGCCGAGATTGTCCCAGTAGTTCACGTGAAACGCCACGGGCACGAATTGGGTCCAGAGACCGGGGTCGTTTTTAAGTTCGCTCAGCCATCGCTCGGCGGGCGGGCAACTGCTGCAGCCTTCGCTGGTGTAGAGTTCGACGAGCGCGGTGGCGGCGGGACCGTTTTGGAAGGTCTGCGCTGGCAAGGCTGCGGAGACGGTGAGGCAAAGCAGTGCACTGGGCAAAAGGAAGGCGTTCATGGGGGTGAGAGGAGGCGCGGAGGGAATTATTCCTTCGGCGGGGGATTAAGTTCGCCGGTGGCGCCTGGGGCTGGAAATAATCAGGAATAAACTGCACGGCTGCGACTCTTAGACCTAGATGGCAACAGATTCATTCACCCAGCATCGTCGATGCGCACTACACGCCGCTTTACCGCTTCGCGTTGAGTTTGGCGCGCAATTCGGCCGACGCCTGCGACCTGACGCAGCAGACCTTCTACGTGTGGGCGACGAAGGGACACGCCCTGCGCGATGTCTCAAAGGTGAAGACATGGCTGTTCACCACACTGTATCGTGAATTTCTCAAGGGGCGGCGCCAAGGTGCGCGCACCACGGCGCTGGCCGACCTTCCGCCGGGCGCGGAGGACCCGCCGGCGGCCGACGTGAACCTGGCGGCGCAGCTCGACGCGCAGATGGTCGTCGAGGCTTTGCAGGAGGTGGACGAGGCATTCCGCGCGCCGCTCACGTTGTTTTATCTCGAAGACATGCCCTACCAGGAAATCGCAGACATGCTGGAGGTGCCGATCGGCACCGTCATGTCGCGCCTGTCGCGGGGCAAGGCCCAGTTGCGCGCGGCTTTCGC
>JANXRL010000038.1 GCA_025352985.1 Verrucomicrobiota bacterium | reverse complement strand
TGTTGCGGCTGGTGATCCAGCCGATGTGTGACCAGAGGAAGCCGTGAACGTGGGGAGAGTGCGCGTCCTCGGGACCATCCGAGTGCTGGTGATGGTGGCGGTGGTGATAGGCCCACCAGAGCGAGCCGCGCTGCACGGTGGTGCCGGCCCAGAGCGCGAGGATAAACTGTCCGAAGCGGCTGGTGCTATAAGTCTTGTGGGAAAAATAACGGTGATGGATACCGGTCACGGCAAACATGCGGATAAAGTAGAGCGCGACAGCGGCCCAGACTGCGAACCAGCTGGCGCCTACCCAGATGATGCCGAGGCAGCCAAGGTGGAGAAACACGAAGGGCATGACGCGGACCCAGTCAACGCGGTCGCTTTCGGCGCGCATTTTTTCGGCATCGCCAGGGCATACGTCGGAGTCGATCCACTGCGACACGGCGGTGAGCAAGCGGCGCAGAATGGAGGGAGGGGAGGAAGTGATGTCGGGCACGATTTTAGGACAATTAAGGAATGGAGAGAAGCGGTTGGGCGGGGTGCGCGCAAGCCACGTTTGCGCATACGGCATTACAATAACGAGGTCAGTTTCGTTTTGCATATTACGTTTTACGGCGCCCGCCGGATGTCGTCCGCGCTAGGTGTTCGCCCGCTTGCGGGATGCGGTGTTTTCATGCGGCCGGTCGTGGCATTGGCTGTGCTGACTTGATGGATTCTGCCCCACGCGCCGGGCGTATCCCGGCAGTCAGCGAACAACACATCCAATGTCAGCACACACGCCGGGTAGTCATTCGGAGGACGAAAAGCTCCTCCAGGGCATGGGTTACGCGCAGGAATTGATGCGCCGCATGAGCGGGTTCTCGAACTTCGCCATTTCGTTTTCGATCATTTGTATTCTCGCGGGCGGCATCACGTCGCTCCAGCTCGGCATCAGCGCGGTCGGCGGCGCGGCGGCCGGCATCGTCTGGCCGCTCGGCGTCGGCCTCTGCCTGCTGGTCGCGCTTTGCATGGCCCAGATCGCCTCGGCGTTTCCGACCGCCGGAGGTCTCTACCACTGGAGCTCCATTCTCGGTGGCAAGGGCTGGGGTTGGGCCACCGCGTGGTTCAACCTCGCCGGCCTCGTCTTCGTGACCGCCGCCGTCAACGTCGGTGCTTACGCGCTCTTCACCACGTTTATCGGACCGATGATCGGTATCGACCCGGCGAAACTCACGACCAACGACCAGATCATCGGCGTGTCTCTCATCCTGATTTCGCAGGCGCTGCTTAACCACTTCGGCATCCGCGCGGTCACGCTCCTCACCGACTTCAGCGGCTACCTGATCTTCGCGGTCGCGATCATCCTCACGGGGGCGATGCTCTGGTTTGCGCCCACGCATGATGTCGGGCGGTTGTTCACGTTTACCAACACCAGTGGCGACGCGGGTGGCGGCGTGTGGCCGCTTCACGGCAGCACCGTGACGATGATCCTCCTCGGCCTGCTGTGGCCGATCTACACGATCACGGGCTACGACGCCTCGGCGCACACCTCCGAAGAAACGCAAAACGCCCCCGTCAACGTCCCCAAAGGCATCATCCGCTCCGTCTATATCTCCGGCCTCTTCGGCTGGGTGATGGTTTCCGCCTTCGTCATCGCCATGCCCAGCCTCGCGGACGGCGCGAAGCAGGGCGGCAACGTCTTCGCCTGGCTCATGGACGCCGTTCTCCCCGGCGCCCTCGGCAAAGTCCTCTGGATCGGCATCGTGGTGGCCAACTACCTCTGCGGCCTCGCCTGCGTGACCTCGACCTCGCGCATGGTCTTCGCCTTCTCTCGCGACGGCGGGCTGCCCTTCTCCGGCGCGCTGAAAAAAGTCTCCTCCAAATGGAAGACCCCGGTCACCGCCATCTGGACCACCGCCGTCCTCACCGTCGCCTCCACGCTCTACGCGAAAGCCTACACCACGCTCACCGCCGCCTGCGTGATCTTCCTCTACATCTCTTACGTCATGCCCGTGATCGCCGGCTTTTTCACGCTCGGCAAATCCTGGACGAAGACCGGTCCCTTCAACCTCGGACCAGCGCTCTTCAAAACGCTCGCGGTGATCTCGTTCGTCTTTGTCTGCGGCGTGACCTGGGCCGGTATTCAACCGCCCAACGACCTTGCGCTCAATGCCCTCGTCGGCGCGGTCGTGGTCCTGACTGTCGCGTGGTGGGCCGGCGTGCGGAAGCTCTTCAAAGGCCCGCCCGTCACCTCCCTCAGCGGCTCGCCCGCTTCTGTGCCGTCGTCCGCCGAAGGCTTCGCTGGCGCACCGACGACGAGCTGACGACTCGCCAACCCGCGCCGTCTCGCCCAACGTCCGACGCATGTCCCGCTGGTCCTGCAATGTCGGCGCCACCCGCCACGCCTTCGGCTCGCTCCGCGAGCTGATGGCGAAGTCCACCCCGCTCCGCTCCGGCGACATCCTCGCCGGAGTGGCCGCGGCCTCCGCCGAGGAACGCGTCGCCGCCCAGCTCTGCCTCGCCGACGTTCCTCTCGCGCTCTTTCTCGACGACCTGCTCATCCCCTACGAGGCCGACGACGTCACGCGCCTCATCATCGACACCCACGACCGCGCCGCCTTCGCGCCCGTCGCCGATCTCACCGTCGGCCAGTTCCGCGACTGGCTTCTCCGCTACGAAACCGACTCGCATGTCCTCACTGCGCTCGCCCCTGGCCTCACGCCCGAGATGGTCGCCGCCGTCTCGAAGCTCATGGGCAACCAGGACCTCGTCCTCGTCGCCAAAAAGTGCCGCGTCGTCACCGCCTTTCGCAACACCCTCGGCCTGCCCGGACGCCTCGCCGTCCGCCTTCAGCCGAACCACCCCACGGATGATCCCCAAGGCATCGCCGCCTCCATCCTCGACGGCCTACTCTACGGCTGCGGCGACGCCGTCATTGGCATCAACCCCGCCACCGACAGCGTCCCCGCGATGGAGACCCTGTTAAAGCTCATCGACGAACTCATCCGCCGCTACGAAATCCCCACGCAATCCTGCATCCTCGCGCATGTCACGACCGCCCTCGAGGCCATGCAGCGCGGCGCGCCCGTCGATCTCGTTTTCCAGTCCATCACCGGCACCGAAGCCGCCAACAAAAGCTTCGGCATCACCCTCTCGCTCCTCGGCGAAGCCCGCGCTGCCGCCCTCTCGCTGAAGCGCGGCACCGTCGGCGACAACGTCATGTATTTCGAGACCGGGCAGGGCTCCTGCCTCTCCGCCAACGCCCACCACGGCCTCGACCAGCAGACCTGCGAAGTCCGCGCCTATGCCGTTGCCCGCGCCTTCAAGCCGCTCCTCGTCAACACGGTCGTCGGCTTCATCGGCCCCGAGTATCTCTACGACGGCAAGCAGATCATCCGCGCCGGCCTCGAAGACCACTGTTGCGGCAAACTCCTCGGCCTGCCGATGGGCTGCGACGTGTGTTACACGAACCACGCCGAAGCCGATCAGGACGACATGGACACCCTCCTCACGCTCCTCGGTGTCGCCGGTTGCAACTTCATCATGGGCGTGCCCGGCGCCGACGACATCATGCTCGGCTACCAGTCCACCAGTTTCCACGACAGCCACTACCTGCGCCAAGTCCTCGGCCTGCGCCCCGCGCCCGAGTTCGAGTCATGGCTCGAAAAAATGCGCATCGCCACCGATGGCCGCCGTCTCCTCCCCGTGGACGGCAAACACGCGTTGCTGACGGCGGGCGGGGACGCCCGAGCTCCTTGAAGTTGCCGACGACTTTGATTCCGCCGTATGGCATATTGGGTGCTCCTAGACGCGCATGATATTTTTTAAACGTTTGCTCTTTTTGATGATGACTGGGGCGTTACTGGCCACTGCCGCACCAGCGGTTAACCCGCTGCCCGACGACCCTGCGGCCACCGCGCAAGACCGCGTTTTTATGAAACGGGCTAATGAACTCGCCGAAGCCGCCGTCAAGCATGGGAACCACCCCTTCGGCGCCTTGCTGGCCAAGGACGGGAAAATCATCTTCGAGTTCGAGAACTGCATCTACACGAGCAAAGACGTGACGAAACACGCCGAGACCGGGCTGATCTCGGCGGCCACGCCCGAGTTTGACCGCGCGACGTTGGCGGCCTGCACCCTCTACACGAGCACCGAGCCCTGCATCATGTGCTGCGGGGCCATCCGCTGGGCCGGGGTGCGCAAGATCGTTTACGGCGTCACCGCGCTGCAGTTGACCCGCGTGATCGGCTTCCCTGACCCGAAGGAGCCGCTGGCCATCCGCGAGATTTTTGAGCGCACCAATCCCGGCGAGGTGATCATCGGACCGCTGATCGAGGGCGAGGGACTCGCGATTCACGCCGCCTACTGGCCGCACGACCCCATCTACGGGCACAAGGCCGAGTGAGCGCCGTTTTGCCCCGTAATCCGATCATGGCAAACACGCCCGCCATTGCTGTTCCCGCCGATGCAGGCCGCGACCCGTGGGTCGGGCTGCGGCGTCATACGGCGGCGCGCATCGCGCTCGGGCGCACCGGCGGGAGTCAACGCACGGACACGGTTCTCGATTTCCGCCTCTCGCATGCCCGCGCCCGTGACGCCGTCATGGCGGCGTTCGATACGGAAAGGGTCGCGGGATGTTTCGAGTCCGCCGGGTTGGAAACGCAACGCATCGCCACGGGCGTAGCCGACAAAAAAACCTACCTCGTGCGGCCCGATCTTGGGCGACGGCTCGACGAAACCTCGCGCGCGGCGCTCCGCTCTTCCGGGCCAGGGTGGGGAAGGCGCGATCTCGCGATCATCGTTTCGGACGGACTCGCCGCGCAGGCCGCCGAGCGCCACGCGGTGGAGACGGTCACGTTTCTCGCGGAGCATCTCGCGACGGCGGGCTGGACGCTTTACCCGATCCTGCTCGCGCCGTTCGGCCGGGTAAAACTTCAGGACGAAGTCGGCGAACTGCTCGGCGCGCGTCATGCGCTGATGCTTCTCGGCGAGCGGCCAGGACTGGGCTCGCCGGACAGTCTCGGCGCGTATCTCACGCATCATCCGCGCGCGACCTGCACCGATGCCGACCGGAACTGCGTTTCCAACATACGCCCGGAGGGACTGCCGCCCGCCGCCGCCGCCCGCAAGCTGGCGCACCTGCTGATCGAAAGCGCGCGCCTCGGCGTAAGCGGCGTGGCGCTCAAGGATACGCAGACGACCGGCGAGCTCGGGGGTTGAAGCGGCTTTAGAAATCGAAGTCGTCCTGCGTGGTGATGCCTTTGATCAGCACGTTTTTGTCGGTGAGATAAAAGCGCGGGTCGGCGATCGGGCCGGCGACCTCGAAGCCGATGCCGAGGACCTTGCCGCTCATGTCGATCTCGCTTTTCACAAGATCGAGGTCGAGGTGTTCGGAGGTGAGCGTGAGCGGGCCTTCGATACGCATTCTTTTGAGGGAGACGGAAGTTGGCGAGGCGGTGAAGGACGGCACGTTGAAGACGCCGAACGGCACGTGGAGGATCACGCGTTTTTTGACGAGGGCGGCGATTTTGCTGAGGAACTTGATCTCGTTTTCCAGCGCGAGGTGGTCGATCTGGAAGTTGCCGTCCACGGTGTTCTTGAGGTCGCGCCAGTCGGCGGTGCCTTGAAGCGAGATGTCACCGCTGACGAAGGTGGCGGGCAGGATGCGGAGGGTTTCCAGCGGGGAGTCGGGGGGGAGCGGGCCGGTGGTCAGCAAGGTCAGCGGGGCGGCGGCGGCGCGGAGCCAGCCGGTCAGATCGACGAGGTTGCAATGCCAGGGGGCGCGACCGGTGGCGGAATCGAGTTGGAGATCGAGGGTGGTTTTTTCGCCTGCGGCGGCTGTGAGTTTCAAGCTGGACGGCAGGCCGTCGCGGAGGGAGGTGACGACCGTGACGCGGGTGAGGTCACGGGCGGGCGTGAGGGCGATGCGGGCGATGTCGGCCTGGATGTTGAGTGCGGGCAGGTTAAGGACGGGGATGGCGGTGGCGGCGGGCGGGGTGGGTGGAGCGGGCGTGGTTTTGACGACGGTGGCGGTGGCGGGCGGCGGAATGTGGGCTTTGTTCCAGGCGAGGATGATGTCGGAAAACCGGGTGATCCACGAGGTGAGGTCGATGAGCGGTGAGCGCAGGGCGAGCAGGGTGGCTCCGTCGGCGGTGCGGGTGGCGTCGAGTTCAAGGGAGCTAAAACCAAAGCGGGTATCGCGGAGTTGGAGGCTGGCGACGCTGGGGAGCAGGTTGAGGGGCGGATGGTGGTCGTCGCTCAGATCGGCTTCGGCGCGGGTGCACAGCGGGGAGATGATGAGGCCCTCGGTGGTGACCGTGGCGGTGAGGTGTCCGGCGCTGGTCGGCGTGGGCGGGGTGAAGCGCGCATCGGTCAGGATTTTTGCGGGGAGGCCGACGGCTTTGTGCCAGTTGAGTTGGGGCACGTCCATGACGGTCGCGGCTAGGTCGAGCTGAGGATGAATATCGATGGCCTGCGCGGTGGCCGAGTAGGTGGCGCTGACGATAGGGGTGCCGCTGATCCAAGGCGCGACGTTGAGGGAGGACGGGCGCCAGGTGAAGGAGCCGGTGGCGGTCTGACCGGCGATATCGGTGGCGAGTGTGAAGGCGGAGGGGCCGAGGCGGACGGCGGCGGGCAGCATGGGCAAGGTGACTTGGCGGGCGGTCACGGTGGCGCTGGCTTTTAGCTCGGCGGGAATTTTTGCGGGGTCGAGCGGGGAGGAGGCGGTGAACTGGAGCGTGGCTTGTCCGCCGAGTCCGTTGAGATCAACGCCGACGGGGAGCGTCACCCAGGGCTTGGCGGCGGCGAGCAGGGCGGGCACGCGGGTGAGATCGGCCTCCACGGTGCCGGCGGCCTTGGCTTGGCGGGCGGGCGTCAAGGGCGTGGTGACGGAGGCGATGAAGTTGACGAGGGTGATGCCGTCGGTGGAGGCGCGGTCGATGCGAACATCAAGCTGCTTGAGATCGCCCGAGACGTCGAGGTGCGGCAGCATGAGTTCGGGGCGGTTATCCATGAGCACGGCGAGGTCGCGCAGATCGGCGGCAACGGTCAGGATATCGGGTAGGGGCGTGGTTGCCGCTGCGGTCGGGGAGGGGAACTCTGCGCTGAGGTCGAGCTTGGCGAGGCGTCCGCGCACGCGAGTGTTTTTGAGAAGCGCGGGTTTATACGCGGGGGGCATGCGAGCGAGTGCCCAGTCGAGGGGGAGTTCGCGCAGGGACAGGCGCAGGCCTCCCGAGTATAAACCCGCGCTTCTCAAAAACACTCGCGTGCGCGGACGCCTCGCCAAGCTCGACCTCAGCGCAGAGTTCCCC
>JANXRL010000010.1 GCA_025352985.1 Verrucomicrobiota bacterium | reverse complement strand
CGAATGGAAGGTCCGCTTCATCTGGCCGTTTACCTCGACCTACCTCGTGCTCGAACTCGATCCCGATTACCGTTGGGCCGTCGTCGGCACGCCGGGGCGTGGACTGCTTTGGGTTCTCGCGCGGGACCGGCGACTGCCCGCCACTACCTACGCTGCTATTCTGGATCGCATCCACGCCCAAGGTTACGATCCGGCTCAACTCGCCAAAGTCCCGCAGCTCGCGGAGTGATTTTTGAGCGTGCGTGGCTTGGGTTTATTCGGCGGTGGTGGCTGGCGAAAAAACAAATTCCGTCCAACCTCCGCCTGATCTTCATTCTTTCATGTCCAAACCACGCGCCTATTCCGTCAAAGCCTATTCAACCGCCAGCGCGACCTCGCCCCTCGCCGCCGCCACGATCCCGCGCCGCGAGCCGACCGACTGCGACGTGCAGATCGAGATCCTTTTCTGCGGCGTCTGTCACTCCGACCTTCACTTCGCCCGCAACGAGTGGCACTTCACCCAGTATCCCGCAGTGCCCGGCCATGAGATCGTCGGCCGCGTGATCAAGGTCGGCCCCAAGGTCACCAAATTCAAACCCGGCGACATCGCCGGCGTCGGCTGCATGGTGGACGCGGACCTGAGCTGTCCGCATTGCCGCAAAAACCTGGAGCAGTTTTCGCCCACGATGGTCGGCACCTACGGCGGGATGGACAAACACCTCAGCCTGCCGACTTACGGCGGCTACTCCGAGGGCATCGTGGTGGACGAACACTTTGTCCTGCGTGTCCCCTCCAACCTCAACCTCGCCGCCGTCGCCCCGCTGCTTTGCGCGGGCATCACCACCTACTCGCCTATGCGCCGCTGGAAAGTCGGCCCGGGCAAAAAAGTTGGCATCGTCGGTCTCGGCGGACTCGGCCACATGGGTGTGAAGTTTGCCCGTGCGTTTGGCTCGCACGTCGTCGTCTTCACCACGTCCGAAAGCAAGAAGGCCGACGCGATCCGCCTCGGCGCGCACGAGGTCGTTGTCTCGCGCAACGCCGACGAGATGGCGAAGCATGCGGGCACGTTCGACTTCATCCTCGATTGCGTGTCGGCCGACCACGACATCAACGCCTACCTCGGCCTGCTCGCGGTTGACGGCAACATCACCCTCGTGGGCGCACCCGAGAAGCCGCTGCCGGTCGCGGCGTTCTCTCTGATCATGGGCCGCAAGAGTCTGTCCGGCTCGCTCATCGGCGGCATTGCGGAGACGCAGGAGATGCTCGATTTCTGCGGCAAGCACAACATCACCTCCGACATCGAGATGATCCGCATGGACCAGATCAACGAGGCCTACGAACGCATGTTGAAGAGCGACGTGAAATACCGTTTCGTGATCGACATGGCCTCGCTCAAGACTTCGTAAGGTTCATGCGTCAATTCGGGATGAATTCTGGAGTCTGGCGGCGTTCGTGCTTTAGCGTCGGCGCGTGAAGTCCATTTCTTCCATCGCCATCGTCGGTTCCGGTGCGCTCGGGCTCTATTATGGGGCGAGGCTTTCGCGCGCGGGGGCGGATGTTTCGTTTCTGGCGCGGAGTGATCTGGACACGCTGCGAACGCGCGGGATTGCGGTGAAGGCGACCGACGGCGACTTCACGCTGCCGTCGGTGAAGGCGGCCGCCACGCCTGAAGAAATCGGACCGGTTGATCTCGTCATCGTCACGCTCAAGGCCACCGCCAACGACCAGCTCGCGTGTATCCTGCCGCCCTTGCTGCGTGAGAATACCGTGGTTCTGAATCTGCAGAACGGCATGGGCGTGGACGAACCTGTCGCGGCGGTCGCGGGGCCGGAGCGCACGCTGGGCGGGCTGTGTTTCATCTGCGCGAACCGCATCGCGCCAGGCGTGGCCGGGTGCACGTTGCCCGGGTATGTCGTGATCGGCGAATTTTCCGGCGGGCCGCAGGCGCGCACGCAGGCGGTGGCGGACTGGTTTGTGCGCGCCGGCGTGCGGGCGGAGGTCAGCGCGAGTCTTGCCGAGGCGCGCTGGCGCAAGCTCGTGTGGAACGTCCCTTTCAACGGGCTCACGGTGGCCAAGGGTGGCGTGACGACCGAGGATATCATGACGTCGCCCGCGTCCGAGGCCGAGGTGTGGGCGTTGATGCGCGAGGTGCAGGCGGCGGCGGCGGCGCACGGGTTCGTGATTCCCGAGTCGTTCCTGGTGGACCAGGTTGAGCGCACGCGCGTGATGGGACCTTACAAACCCTCGACGATGCTCGACCACGTCGCGGGCAGGCCGCTGGAGCTGGAGCCGATCTGGGGCGAGCCGTTGCGGCGTGCGCGGGCGAAGGGCGTGGAGACGCCGCGACTGGCGGTGTTGTATGACCTATTGAGCGAGTCCGCCAAGCGTCCAGCCTGACGATGCCGCGCCCCGGAGCTGGCGGTTACAACCTGAAAACTTGCGGGCAAAATGTTATTGGCGCGCAATCTGCATCAGTTAATGCATCACCTTATGAAAATTCATCTATTCAAAAGCGCCTTGGTTTTTCTGGGGCTGTGTGCAGCGGCGACCGGGCATGCAGCGGCGACCGGGCAAACGGTTGACACGGTGTTGGTCGAAAAGCAGCAGGTTTTCACGCAGACCGATGTGGGCACGGTAAGCCAAAACGAAATCGGCTGGGTGGGCAGTATCCGGGTCGAGGGCAAAGGCACCATGTCTGATAACTTGGCAAGGATTGCGGCGCCGAGCTACACGACACCGGCTGGGTCGGGCGTGAGTTCCGCGACGTTTGGTCCGGGTGATTACGATTCCATGGCGGACTCCTGGCACTTGACCAACAGTTATACGTCGCAGGCGTCGCTGGACGCCGCTTTCGCGAGTGGCATTTACACGGTCACGGTCAAGGAGATCGCGCTTGCGCTCAATTTGCGCGGCAATTTCACCTATCCCGGTGCGACGCCGTTCGGCACGGCAAGCGCAGGGACATGGACGGATGGCGTTCTTTACGTCGATCCCACGCTAGCGCTCACCATCACCATCAACAGTGTCGATTTTGGGTCTGGCAACGGACACGTGGGCATGAACCTCCACGGAAATTATTCGGGATCGATCAATTATGGAGCTTTTGGACCGGGAGTTCTCTCGGGTGGCTCGATCAACATTCCTGCGAGCACGTTTGTAACGGGGCAGAGCTATACGGTGGAAATGCAGTTCAATACCTTGGCAGATCAAAATTTAGGAGATAACCCGAACGCCCCCGAAACCAATTCAACCAACGCGGCCGTTTATACGAAGCTGACCACGTTCACCATCACCGCGATTCCCGAGCCGGCGGCTTACGCGGCCTTTGCGGGGATCGCGGCGCTCGCGGGCGTCTTGCGGGTGCGTGGTCGTCAGCGCGCTGTGCGCGGTGTGTAAACTGTCTGCCTGAGCGTTTTGCCGAGGAGCGTGCGGAAGGTTTTGAGGTCCTTGACGGCACCGAGGGCGATGAGCTGCGAGGCGAGGTTGCCGACGGCCGAGCCTTCCAGCTCGAACGACACGACGGGCACGCCGGCGTGGTCGGCGGTGGCCTGGCAGAGCAGGCGGTTCTTGCCGCCGCCGCCGACGATGAGGATGCGCTTGAATTTTTTGTTCGCGAGGCGCTCGAAGGCGCGCATCGCGTCGGCATGGCCCTTGCCCAGCGAGGCGCAGATGAGCCGGACGTAGCCGGCGAGAGTCTTGGGCGCGGTGATACGGCGCTTCTTCAACTGTGCGTCGATGGCAGCCTTCATCGACTTGGGGTTGGTGAGCGCGGGGTCGGCGACTTCGAGGAGCGCGGCCGGGGTAGGGAGTTTTTCGGCGGCGGCGATGAGCTTGGCCCACTCGGCGGCGTTGGCGGGGCGCGAGGCGAAGTCCTTGAGCGTGCCTTCGAGGAGCCAAAGGCCGATGACGTTGGTGAGGGGGCGGTAGCGGCCGTCGCCGATGCGCTCGTTGGAGATGCGGGCGGCGAGGGCTTCGGCGCCGAGGACGGGGGTGTCGCTTTCGAAGCCCACTAGCGACCAGGTGCCTGAACTCAGGTAGAGATCGGTGCCATCGGGCGAGGCGGGCATGGCGTCGTAGGCGCAGGCGGTGTCGTGGCCGGGGACGGCGATGACCTGCGTGGTGGCGAGGGCGGGGATGCCTTTGACCTTGCCGAGCTTGGTGCCGGAGAGGACGGGTTTGGAGAACCATGTCGCGGGAATGTGGAAATGATCCAGCGCGGCGCGTGACCAATCGGTCGAGTGGACGTCGAGGAGTTGGGTGGTGCTGGCGATGGTCAGCTCGTTGGCCATCTTACCTGAGAGAAGAAAGTTGAAGTAGTCGGGCAGGAAGAGACAGCGCGTGGCGAGGTCCTCGACGGCGGGGCAGGAGGCGACGGTCTCCTCGAGTTGCAGTGAAGAGTTGTAGAAAACGGCGGGCACGCCGGTGGCGGCGTAAATGCGTTCGAGTGCGGCGCGGGTATCGCTCAGGCGTTTGAGGCCGGGCTGCGTGCGGGCGTCGCGGTAGGCGTGCACGGGGAAAACAAGGCGGCCGGCGTCGTTGACGAGCGCGTAGTCCACGCCCCACGTGTCCACGCCGACGGAGGCGAGTCTGGCACCGCGAGGGAGGGCGGCGACGGCCTTGGCGAGGCCGGTTTGGATTTCGTGCCAGAGGCCGACCACGCTCCAATAATCATTCGTGCCGATGGATTGGAAGGCGTTGGGGAAACGGTGCGCCTCGGTGAGCGTGAGTTTGTTTTTCGACCACGTGCCGAGGATGACACGCCCGCTGGTGGCGCCGAGATCGATGGCGGCGAGGTGGAGGGGTTTGATGGAGGGCATGGGGACTAGTGGCTAGTTTCTAGAGGCTAGGTGCTAGCGGTCAGGCGAGTTGGAGGAGTTCGGATGCGCGGCGGGACTGGGTGGCGAAGAAGGCGGCGTTTTCGGGTTTCTTGATGTCGACGTCGTAGGTTGGGATCATGGCCTGCATGCGGGCGCGGCCTTCCTCGGTGGCGAGGAGATGGGGGAGGCATTTTTCGATGACCTCGAGCACGATGTGGACGCAGACGGAGGCGCCGGGCGAGGCGCCGAGCAGAGCGGAGAGGGTGCGGTCTTCGTTGGTGATGACTTCGGTGCCGTAGTGGACGATGCCAGCCTGACCGTCGGTCTTCTTGATCGCCTGCACGCGGATGCCGGCGTCGATGAGTTTCCAGTCCTCTTTTTTCGCGCCGGGATAGAAGACGTGGAGAACTTCCATGCGGTCGTCCATCGACTGGGTGCCCTGCTGGACGAGGTATTTGACGAGGTCGAGATTGGTTGCGCCGATCTTGAGGAGGGTGGTGAGATTGTGCGGTTTGACGGAGCCGGGGAGGTCGAGAACGCTGCCTTTTTTATGGAGAAACTTGGTGGTCCAGGCTGCGAAGGGGCCGAAGAGCAGGGTCTTTTTTCCGTCGAGAATGCGCGTGTCGAGATGCGGCACGGCCATGGTGGGGGCGGCGTCGAGGGGCTGGCCATAGACCTTGGCCTCGTGTTTTGCGACGATGGCGGGGTTGTCGCACACGAGCCACTGGCCGCCGATGGGGAAGCCGCCGATACCCTTGCTCTCGGGAATGCCGGCTTTTTGGAGGAGGTGGAGACTTCCTCCGCCGGCGCCGATGAAGACGAACTTGGCGGTGTTGCGATGGAGTTTGCCGGTCGTGAGATCGCGGATGGTGACGGACCAACCGGTGTCGGTTTTGGCGAGGTCGGTGACGCGGTGGTTGGAGGCGATGCCACAGCCGGGTTGTTGGCTGAGCCAGCCGAGGAGTTTGCGTGAAATTTCGCCGAAGTTCACGTCGGTGCCGGTGTTCATCTTGGTGGCGGCGATGGGCACTGCGGGGCGGTCTTCAGTCAAGAGCGGGGCCCATGAACCGATGGCGGTGCGGTCGGTGGAGAACTCCATCTCGCGAAAGAAATGGTGTGCCGACATGGCGGAGTGGCGGGCGCGCAGGTAGTCCACCCACTTGGCGCCATGGACGAAGCTCAGGTGGTGGACGGGGTTGATGAATTCCTTCGGGTTTACGATGAGGCCTTCGGCCACCGCAGAAGCCCAGAACTGGCGGGATTTTTCAAACTGTTCGAAGATCTTGATGGCGTTCGAAACGTCGACGGTGCCGTCGGCGTTTTGCGTAGGCGTGTAGCTGAGTTCGCAGATGCCGGCGTGACCGGTGCCCGCGTTGTTCCAGCCGTGCGAGGCCTCCTGGGCGAGTTCCTCGGTGGCCTCGTAAACCTGGATCGAAAGTTTGGACTCCAGTCGCTTGAGCAGGGCGGCGAGATTGGCGGACATGATGCCGCTGCCGATGATGATGACGTCCGGGTTTTCGACGTGGGTGGAGTGCTTCATGGAAGGTAAAAGGATCAAACGGTTAAAGGTGTGGGGCAAGGGTTATCATAATATACCAAATTCTACCACTTTCTTTCATTTATTAGGGCTGTGAAGCGACGAAGCGGATGGCGTTTACACGGGCTTAACAATTTCCGTGGATGTCCTCACACGCACTTAACCTACGGACGGTTCAATACTGCATCATCCAGTCATGAATTTTTCTGTCGTTTCCCGTTCTCTGCGCGTTTTTTTTATTTGTTTCCGGGGCCGCCGTTCTGGGTGGTCAGACAGATCCCCATATCACCTCGTGGGTGACGGCCCGCAGCTATGCGCGTGTTTACGAGACGACCACGGATAAAACCAATGGCAACGCCGTGAGCACCTGGCCGCGCTCCGGCCTCACGAACGGCGGCGGCGGCCAGGCCACGGTAGTTTACTCCGATGTGCAGCGCGTCGTTTATTCCACGAACTATGTTTACGTCTATGTCACCGGTCTGCCGAGTTACACGGCGGGAAACTGGCTCACACCGAACAACATGGTTTACACGTCGTGGCCGACCAACCGCGGCGCCATTCAAAAAATCCCGCGTAACGTCACCATTCCCGCGACCAAGCAGAAAAACAACGGTAGCGGCGGTGTCCTCCTGAACGGCGTCTACGTCTGGCAGAACGGCGACGCCCAGTCCTATGCCAACGCCAGCTCCACCTCCGGCACCGCCACCATCTCGATGAGCGGTGACGGCATCTGGAACCGCCTCGCCGGCGTGGCCGAGACGTTCAACTTCGACCCCGCCTACGGCCACCAGCCCAACTCCGGCGCCTACCACAATCACATCAACCCCATCGCGCTCCGCTACCAGCTCGGTGACAACGTCACCTCCAACGCCGCGACCAAGGTCTACGCCGAAGCCGCCACCATCACCAAACACTCGCCGCTGGTCGGCTGGGCCAACGACGGCCTGCCCATCTACGGTCCCTACGGCTATTCGTCCGCCATGGATTCCACTAGCGGTATCCGACGCATGACCAGCGGCTTTGTGAAGCGCAACAGCACCAACGCCGCCCTCTACGCCACCGACGACCTCGCCGTTACCGGCCGCGTGAAACTCCCCGTCTGGGCCGCCAGCGTCCAGGGTAAGAGCCAGGCGCTCACCTCCGGCCAATACGGTCCTTCCACCACCGCCACCTACGCCCTCGGCCCCGTCAACAAAACCTGTGCCATCGGCACTTTTGCCGAGGATTACGAATATCTCGGGGATTTGGGGAAAACGCAGGGCTTCGATTTCGATCTCAACCGTCAAAACGTGCGTTACTGCGTGACGCCCGAGTTTCCGAGCGGCACCTATGCCTACTTCGTGTGCATCGACGATTCCGGCAACTCCGTGTTCCCCGACATCATCAACCAGGAGTATTTCGGCACCGCCGCCATGGGCTCCGGCACCGTCACCAGCATCACCGAAAGCGTGACCGAGTATAAACGCGGCGGCCAAGCCTCCCCCATCAGCCTCACGGCGGCCGCCTCCGGCACCGGCGTGAAACTCACGTGGACCTCCGTCGAAGGCGGCACCTACACCGTCGCCTCCTCGCCCGACGGCACGACCTACACGACACTCTCCTCTTCCGTCGCGAGCGCCGGCGGCGCCACCACGACCTACGACACTGCCACGCTCGCGCCCTACTACAAGGTCACGCTCAACGCCGTCGCCACCTCCGACACCAACGGCAACGGCGGCGTCTCCGGCGTCGGCACCGCCGCCACCGTCAATTATCCTGCCGGCAGCATGCCCCCGTCCATCACCTCGCAACCCTCCGGTCAGACACTCACGACGGGCGCGAAGGCCACCTTCACCGTCGCCGCCACCGGCACGCCCACGCTCGCCTACCAGTGGCGTAAAAACGGCAACGCCCTCTCCGGCGCCACGAGCGCGAGCTACGTCATCACCACCACGGCGTCGACCGACGCCGGCACCTACTCCGTCGTGGTGACCAACGGCGCCGGCAACGCCACCAGCTCCGACGCCGTGCTCGTGCTCAACGACCCGGTAATCGCCCCCGTCATCACCACGCCGCCCGCGACGCAGACCGTGACGTATGGCGACCCGGTGACGTTCACCGTCGCGGCGACGAGCACCGAGGCCGTCACCTACCAATGGAAGAAAAACGGCACGGCCATCATCGGCCAGACCGCATCGAGCTACACGATTGCCAGCGCAGTCTCCGCCGACGTCGCCACCTACACCGTGGTCGTGACCAACTCCGGCGGCACCACGACTAGCGCCGCCGCCACGCTCACCGTGAACGTGCCGGTCCCCGTCATCACCACGCCGCCCGCGACGCAGACCGTGACGTATGGCAATCCCGTGACCTTCACCGCGGTGGCGAGCAGTCCGGTTTCCGTCACCTACCAATGGAAGAAGAACGGCACGGCGATTACCAGCCAGACCGGCTCGAGTTACACGATCGCCGCCACAACGTTTGCCGACGTGGCAACCTACACCGTGGTCGTGACCAATTCAGGCGGCTCCACCACGAGTGCCGGTGCCACGCTCGCTGTGTCCGGCATCGCGCCGGTGATCACCGCGCAACCTTCCGGGCTCATCCTGGCGACGGGCGCGAAGGCCACCTTCACTGTCGCCGCCACCGGCTCGCCCACACTCACCTACCAGTGGCGAAAAAACGGCAACGCTATTTCCGGCGCGACCAGCGCGACCTATGTGATCAACACTTCGGCCCTCGCCGACTCCGGCCTGTATTCCGTCGTGGTGACGAACACCGCCGGCACCGCCACCAGCAACGACGCCGCTCTCACGGTCAACGATCCGCCGACTATCACCGCGCAACCCGCCACGCAGACGATCACGTATGGCAACCCTGTGACGTTCACCGCCGTGGCGACCAGCGCCGAAGCCGTTTCTTATCAATGGAAGAAAGCCGGTGTCGCCATCGCCGGACAAACGGCCGACACCTACACGATTCCGTCAGTGGCCTTGACTGACATGGCCAGTTACACCGTGACCGTCACCAATGCGCTCACCGGCGGCACCACGACTAGCGCCGCCGCCACGCTCACCGTCGCCGTGCCGACGCCGGCCCTCAGCGTCGCCGGTGAGATTCCGACCGGCGGTGCGGTGACGCTCGACATGACCGGCGGCAACCCCGTCACCGGCGTCACCTATTTTGCCACGGGCCTGCCTGCCGGACTCAGCCTCAATGCCACCACCGGCCAGATCACGGGCGCCATCACGGCCGGGGTCGGCACCTACACCGTCACCTACTGGGCGCAGGTCGGCACCACCAAGAGCACGGTCAAGACCGTGCAGATCGTCGTCTCGACCTTTCCCTCGACCATGATCGGCGGCTTCGAGGGCCTGCTAGAGGACGGCTCCGGCCTGCCGGCGGGCAAGGTTGCGCTCACCGTGACCACTACCGGCGCGTTCACCGGGTCGCTCACCACTGCCGACGCCAAAGCCTACTCGCTTAAGGGCAAGCTCGCACTCAACGGTGATTACTCCGCCGGCACGGCCGCGCTGACCGTATCGCGCGGCGCCGGCCTCGCTGCCTACGCACTGGGCGTTTCGATTTCCTCCGGCTCCGTGCTCACCGCAACGATCACCGGCGTGGGCACCACGACCGAAGGCGTGAAGCTAGTCGCCTACGCCAAAGGTCAGACATCTCCCTGGGCTGCCTCCTACACATTCACGCTCGGCGAGCCCGTCAACCTCGGCGGCACCACCGCGCCCGAGGGCGACGGTTACGCCACCGCCAAGATCAGCACCGCCGGTGCGCTGAGCGTGACCGGAAAACTCGCCGACGGCACCGCGCTCACCGGCACGCTCTCGGCTGGGGCGGACGGCTCCTACCGCTGCTACCTCAAGCCCTACAAGACCGCGGGCAACTACCTCGCCGGCTGGCTGCCGCTCACCGCGCGCAACGACGAGGCTGGGCGCTACCAGATCGCGTCCTCCGATTTCTACTGGAAGAAACCGGCGGCGTCCTCCGACAAGCTCTACCCCGCCGGCTTCGGTCCCATGGCGCTCACGGTGAACATGCAGAAATGGGTCGCGCCCGCCTCAGGCGTCACGCTCGGCAGCCGCCTCGGGGTCGGCGCAGGCGGCGGCACACTCGCGCTCGCGATCGACGGGGCCGGCCTCTCCAACGCCGGCGCGAACACCTACACCTTGCCCACGCTGCTCAACCTCAGTTCCGCCGGCGCGTTCTCCGCCGCCAACGTGACCAATCCCACCGCCCTCAGCCTCACCGTGAAGACCGCCGACGGCAGCTTCACCGGCAGCTTCACGCTCAAGGACGGCAGCGTGACCAGAAAAACCACCGTGCAAGGCGTGCTGCTTCAGTTGCCCACGCCCGCCTCGTCCGCCGTGATCGGCCGGGGCTACTTCCTGCTCGCGCCCACCGTGAAGACTAATCCAACGCTTTCCGGCACGTTGGAGATCGCCGTGCCGTGAGCGGCCTTGAGCCGCGCGCCCGGCCCGTCATTCTGGAACACGCGTGACCACCTCGACCCTTCGCCTGCTTGCCGCCTTCGCCCTCGGCCTTTCGCCGGCGGCGTCGCGCGCGGCCGAGGTGACGCTGGCGTTTCGCCCGGTCGTCGGCGCGGCGCCGGTCGCCCTCGCCGCGCCCGCCTTGGCAAAAGTGGGCGCGAACGAACTCTCGCTCACCCGTGTTTCGGCGCTCATTTCCAGCGTGGCCTTCGTGCGGCCCGACGGCAGCTTCGCGCAGCTCGAAGGCCAGTTCGGCGCGCTCGCGCTCGATGAGGGCCGCGACCGGTTCACGCTGCGCGGCGTTCCTCCCGGACGCTATCTCGGCCTGCAATTCCTCGCGGGCGTGCGGCCCGAGGTGAACCACGCCGATCCCGGCCAGTGGCCCGCCGGGCATGCCCTCAACCCGCTCGTCAACGCCCTTCACTGGAGCTGGCAGGGTGGCTACATTTTTCTCGCGCTCGAAGGGCGCTACCGCCGCGCCGATGGCGAGCTTGGTGGCTGGTCGCTCCACGTCGCCAACGATCCGCGCCTCACGCTCGTCGAGCTGCCTTATCTGTTGGAAATCACGGGCGACACCACGCTCACGCTGGAGATCGATCTCGCCCGCGTGCTGGCGCATGTCGCGCTCGCGCCCGACCACGACTCCACGCATTCGCGCCCGGGCGACAAGCTGGCCGACCAGCTCGTCGAAAACATCCCCGTTTCCTTTCGCGTGGCCGAGATCGCGCCGACCCCGGCCGCAAACGTGGTTTCGCCGGCCGAAAAGAAAACCGCCGCCCCCGGCACGCCACTGGCGTTCACCCTGCCGCCGGGTTTCCCGCAGATTTCCCTGCCCGCCGACAATCCGCTCACCGTCGAGGGCGTGGCGCTGGGCCGGCGTCTGTTCACCGAGGTCCGGCTCTCGCGCACCGGCGTCCAATCCTGCGCGACCTGCCACCAGCCCGCGCGGGCGTTTAGCGATTCTGTGCCGCTCAGTCTCGGCGCGGACGGCAAGCCTGGTGCGCGCAACGCCATGCCGCTCTTCAACCTCGCCTGGAGCGGGGCCTACGCCTGGGACGGTGGCAAACCGCACATCCGCGACCAAGTTGTCGCCGCCATGACCAACGACCTGGAGATGCACGCCGATCCGGTTCGCGTGGTCTCCGCGCTTTCCGCCGACGCCGCGCTGGGCGACGCGTTCCGCGCGGCGTTCGGATCGCGCGAGATCACGGTCGCGCTCATCGGCCTCGCGCTTGAGCAATACCTGCTCACGCTCGTCTCGGCCGACTCGAAGTTCGACCGCGCGATGCGCGGCGAGACGCCGCTCACGGAGGACGAGAAGCAGGGCTTCGCGATTTTCTCCACCGAGTATGACCCCGCGCGCGGCCAGCGCGGCGCCGATTGTTTTCACTGTCATGGCGGCGTGCTGTTTTCCGACTACGCCTACAAGAACACCGGGCTCGATCTTGTGTCCGCCGACCCGGGCCGCGCGGGCGTGACGGGAAACGCGGCGGATCGCGGCAAGTTCAAGACGCCTTCGCTTCGCAACGTCGCGCTCACCGCGCCGTATATGCACGACGGCCGTTTCGTGACGCTCGCCGAGGTGGTGGCGCACTACGACCACGGCGTGGAGCGCGCGGAAAATCTCGATCCCAATATCGCCAAACATCCCGACGCAGGTCTGCAACTGACCGATGCAGAACAGCGGCAACTGGTGGCCTTTCTGCGGACGCTGAGCGATCCGTGCTTCAAATAAGACAGCGGGACGAAGCCGAGTTTCCAAGCGCGCGAACGTTGTTGAATCAGGACCGCTCTACGTCTCGCGTTGACGATACTGACCGACGGCAAAGGCACGGCTTTTAAAGCCAAAGGACTTTACTTAATCCAATCTTGATAGAAACCGGCTTTCGGCCGACGTCCTCTTGATTAAAGCGCCGCATAACGGTGATGCGACGAGCGCTACTTTTTAATGATAAAACAAAGCGCATCCAGAAGGCCGGCGTAGGGACGGTCTTTGCCGAGGTAGCGCTCCAAGACGTAAAACAGGTAGTAGTAAAAACGGCAGAAGGACCAGACGATGACGGCGAGGAGCAATGCGGTGTGGAGGTGCGGTGAGTCCAGCAGAAGACCGGCGGCGGCGAGCAGTCCGAGGAGCAGGAACAGCCAGCCTTTGGCGTGGATGAGACGCGGGGATTTGAGATCGTCGGTGAGTTTCATGGGGGAAAGATGAAGATTTGATCGGATTAAATGAAACGGTAGTCGCATCAAGCCGGCACCCGCTCAACTACCTGAAAAAGGCGCGTCTTTTGGGACGCGCCTTTCAGAGGATTTGCGGAGCGGCGGGCCCAGCGGTCCCATCCTACCTCGGATCAGGCTTCGGGGGTCGGGGCGTCGGGCTCGGGCGGGGCGCCGGCGGCGGCGGCGGCGTGCTCTTCGTCGGTTTCGACCACGCGGGCGATGCTGAGGAGTTTGTCGCCTTCGGCCAGGGTGAGGAGTTTCACGCCTTTGCCGCCGCGGTTGACCTCGCGGATGGTGTTCACCGGGCAACGCACGCTCTGGCCCTTGGCGGTGAGGAGCATGATTTCGTCGGTGTCCTTCACGCTGAGGGCACCCGCTATATTAATAGAGCCGTCCTCGGGGAGGTTGATCGCCCAGACGCCACTGCCGCCGCGGTTGATGAGGCGGTAATCTTCGAAGCGCGTGCGCACGCCCAGGCCGGCTTGGCTGGCGACGAGGAACTTCGAGGTGTGATCGACGACTTCGAGCACTTCGAGGTAATCGCTCTCCAACTTGAAGCGCATGCCGGTGACGCCCGCCGTGGCGCGACCGGTGTCGCGGAAGAGAACTTCACCGTTTTCGTCTTTCTCGCGGAAGCGGACGGCGAGGCCCTGGTGGGAGACGAGGATGAGTTCGTCGTTGCCGGTGGTGATGACGCTGCCGATGAGGTTGTCACCTTCGGCGAGGTTGATGCCGATGAGGCCGGACTCGCGGGTGGAGTTGGCGTAGTCGGCGAGGGGGCTTTTCTTGATGATGCCCTTTTTGGTCGCCATGACGAGGTAGCGGTCGCCGGAAAACTCCTGGAGGCAGAGCATGGAGGCGATCTTTTCGCCTTCGTCGAGGGCGAGGAAGGATTTGACGGACTTGCCCTTGGCGGTGCGGTTGCCCTCGGGGATGTCGTAAACTTTCTTCGCCATGCACTGGCCGCTGGTGGTGAGGAACAGGATGTAGTCGTGGGTCGATGCGGTGAAGAGATGCTCGACGAAATCTTCCTCGTAGGTCTCGGCGCCGATGACGCCCTTGCCGCCGCGTTTCTGCGAGCGGTATTCGGCGACGGCGGTGCGCTTGATGAAGCCGAGGTGGGAGACGGTGATGACGCAGCCTTCGTTGGGGATGACGTCTTCCATGCGGAAGTCGCCGGCGGCGTCGACGATCTGGGTTTTGCGCTGGTCGCCGTATTTTTCCTTCATGGCGAGGAGCTCGGTCTTGATAACCTCCATGAGGCGGGCGTCTGATTCGAGGATCTCGCGCAGGGAGGCGATGAGCGCCTGAAGTTCGAGATACTCGGCCTCGATCTTGCCGCGCTCGAGTCCGGTGAGTTGGTAGAGGCGGAGTTCGAGGATGGCGTCGGTCTGGCGCTCGGAGAGCGGATACTTGGCCATCAACTTTGTCTTGGCCTCGTCGCGGTTGGATGAGGCGCGGATGATTTTGACGAAGTCGTCGAGGTTATCGAGGGCGATGATGTATCCTTCGAGGATGTGGGCGCGGTCGAGGGCCTTGTTGAGGCGGAACTGGGTGCGGCGGGTGACGACCTCGCGGCGGTGCTCGATGAAGCACTCGATGAGTTCCTTGATGTTCATCTGCTTCGGGCGCTTCTTGTCGATGGCAAGGAGCGTGACGCCGAAGGAGGACTCGAGGGCGGTCTTCTGGAAGAGCTGGTTGATGACGACGCGGGATTGTTCGCCGCGCTTGAGCTCGATGACGATGCGAGTGTTTTCGTCGGACTCGTCGCGGAGATCGCGGATGCCTTCGAGCTGTTTCTCGCCGACGAGCTCGGCGATGCGGAGGACGAGGTTGGCGCGGTTAACATTATACGGGATCTCCGTGATAATGATCTGCTCCATGCCTGTCTTGGTTTCCTCGGTGTGGGCCTTGCCGCGGGTGCGGACGATGCCCTTGCCGGTCTTGAGGTAGGAGAGGATGCCTTCGCGGCCGGCGATGATGCCGCCGGTGGGGAAATCGGGACCCTGGATGAGGGTGCAGAGTTCGTCGACGGAGACGCGGGGGTTGTCGATAATGGCGCAGGTGGCGGCGATGATCTCGTGCAGGTTGTGCGGCGGGATGTTGGTCGCCATGCCGACTGCGATGCCGGTCGAGCCGTTCATCAGGAGATTCGGCAGGGCGGAGGGGAGGACGGTGGGCTCGGTGGTGGACTCTTTGTAGTTGGGGGCGAAGTCCACGGTGTCTTCCTCGATGTCGGCGAGGAGGTCTTCGGCGATGTTCTTGAGGCGGGCTTCGGTGTAACGATAGGCGGCGGCGGGATCGCCATCGACGGAGCCGAAGTTGCCCTGGGGGTCGATGAGCGTGTAGCGCATGACCCAGTTTTGCGCGAGGCGGACGAGGGTGTCGTAAACGGAGGAGTCGCCGTGGGGGTGGTAGTTTTTGAGGACTTCACCGACGACGCCGGCGCATTTGTCGAAGGAGCGGTTGTGCAGGAGACCTTCGCGGAGCATCGCGTAGAGGATGCGGCGTTGCACGGGTTTGAGGCCGTCGCGGGCGTCGGGGAGGGCGCGCGAGATGATGACCGACATCGAGTATTCGATGTAGGCCGACTGCATGATGTCGGTGATGTTGGCGGTCTGGAGTTTTTCGTTGCCGGTATACATTCGGGAAAGTGGGGGGAGTTAGGCGGTGAGTTTGGTGACGGCGGCTTTGAAGGTCTTCTGTTCCTCGGGAGTCGCGGTGCCGGCGATGATGTGGCCGGCGAGCGAACGGAGGGCGGCGGCTTGCGCGCCGAGCGGAAGGCCGCCGATCACTTGGCGGGCGATGACGACAAAGGTGTTGCCGTTGTAGTTAAGAAAAGGGGCGAGCCGGTGGCACTGGCGGCAAAGTTCGACGAGGGCGTCGAGCGTGAGAGGCTCCAGGTGGGACTTTTCCCACAGGGCGCGGGCGGGCGCGTGGCCGTCGCTGGTGGGGCCGTGCTGCGCCTGTTTGGCGGCGCAGAGTTGCTGGTTGATCGCGGTGACAACCGACCAATCGACGGCTTTGAGCCAGGGTTGGTTCATCGTTTGCTGGCGCGAGCCTTGGCCTGAAGCTTGGCGGCAGCGATCTCGGCGACTCCGGTCGGAGCCATGTAGCCGGTGCCAGTGCGGGCGTAAACGGGTTCGGCCTTAAAGCGGTGCTGAATCGCGAGGCCGTCGGCGACGGCGGCGGCAATGAAGGAGGACGCTTCGGGCGAGAACTTGGCCGTGGACGATGCACCGCCGCGCACGCTGCGTTTTTTCACGACGGCGCGGCGAGGGGCGCGAGGGGAGGGTTTGGCGGAGGCTTTCATGGCGATCAAACGTCCAGGAACTGGACGTTGAGGGCGTTGTCCTCGATAAACTGGCGGCGGGGAGGAACCTCGTCGCCCATGAGGAGGGTGAAGAGGGCGTCGGCCTTGGCGGCGTCGGTGATGTCCACTTTCAGGAGGCGGCGCTTCTCGGGGTCCATCGTCGTTTCGAAGAGCTGCTTCGGGTTCATTTCGCCGAGACCTTTGTAGCGCTGGATGTGGAGACCCTTGCGGCCGTTGCCGCGGATGTGGGTGACGATGCCGAGGGGCGAGGGCAGCTCGACGCGCGTCTCGCCTTTTTGGCCGGCGTTTTCGGTGATGGCGTAGCGTGGATGGTCGGTGGCGCTGAACTGGTTGATCTCAAGGCCGATCACAGCGATGGCACGGAGGAGCTTGGCCATTTCGTTGGACTCGAAAATCTCGTGGAGCGTGACGCGCTTGATCGGGCCGGTGGACTTGGGAGCGGTGGCGTCGGGGGCGAGATCGGCGTCGAGGCCTTGCTCGGCGATGAAGGCGGAACGGGCGGTCTCGTCTTTCAAGAAAACGTGGGACTCTTTGTTGCCTTCGCGGATGCGAGCGATGTAGCGGGGGAGGACCTGCGTGGCCTTGTCGTGCTGGTCGAGGTAGGTGGGCAACTCGACGCCGTGGCGGGTGACGCCGCCGCCGAGTTTTTCCAACGCTGCGAGGTTTTCGACGATCTGGTCGACCTTTTCTTTGGTAAATTCATGGCCGTCCTTGAGGCGGGTGAGGACGACGTCCTCGGAGCCGAGTTCGAGGAGGATGCGGTTGAGCTGCTCATCGTTGTCCACGTATTGCTCGCGCTTCTTGCGCTTGATTTTGTAGAGCGGGGGCTGGGCGATGTAGATGTAGCCGCGCTCGATCAGGCCCTTCATCTGCCGATAGAGGAAGGTGAGGAGGAGCGTGCGGATGTGAGAGCCGTCCACATCGGCGTCCGTCATGATGATGATTTTGTGGTAGCGGGCCTTGTCGGCGTTGAAGCCGCCGACGGCTTCATCGCCCTCGCCGATGCCTGTGCCGCAGGCGGTGATGAGGGTGCGGATTTCCTCGTTGGAGAGGACCTTGTCGAGGCGGGCCTTCTCGGTGTTGATGAGTTTGCCGCGCAGCGGGAGGATCGCCTGGTAGCGGCGGTCGCGGCCCTGTTTGGCGGAGCCGCCGGCGGAGTCGCCCTCGACGATGTAGAGCTCGGTCTGAGCGGGATCGCGTTCGGAGCAATCGGCGAGCTTGCCGGGGAGGCCGCCGCCGGAGAGGGCGCCCTTGCGGACGGTCTCACGGGCCTTGCGGGCGGCTTCGCGGGCGCGGGCGGCGTTGAGGCCTTTGTCGACGAAACGTTTGCCGATGGCGGGGTTGGTCTCGAAGAACATCATCAGGCCCTCGTAGGTGGAGGAGCCGACGACGCTTTCGACCTCCGGGGAGAGGAGTTTGACCTTGGTCTGGGACTCGAACTTCGGGTCGGAGTGTTTGATCGAGATGACGGCGGCGAGGCCTTCGCGGACGTCGTCACCGGTGATCTGCGGGTCTTTGTCCTTGAGGAGATTGTTGCCCTTGGCGAATTGGTTGATGGCGCGGGTGAGGGCGCTGCGGAAGCCGGAGAGGTGGGTGCCGCCGTCGGGGTTGTTGATCGTGTTGGTGTAGCAGAGGACTTGGTCGTTGTAGGTGTCGTTGTATTGGAGAACGACCTCGCAGTGGATCTCGATGGGTTTGTCGTCGAGCTGGAGCCGGGTCTCCTTGGTGATGCGGACGGGCACGGGGTGCAGGGCGGTTTTGCC
>JANXRL010000199.1 GCA_025352985.1 Verrucomicrobiota bacterium | reverse complement strand
CCGGGAGCGGCGTCGCGCGGGATCCGGCTAGGGCGGTGCAGTGGTTGAGCAAGGCGGCCACCCAGAAAAACGCGGACGCCCGGTGCAGCCTGGCGCTGTGTTATTTGGTGGGGGCGGGCGTGCGGCCCGACGCCGCCAAGGCGGTCGAGCTTTACCGGTTGGCGGCCGACCAGGGGCTCGCCCAGGCGCAGTTCAATCTCGGGCTTTGTTACTTCACCGGGCGTAGCGTTCCTCTGGACAAGGCGGAGGGCGTCAAATGGTATGAGCGCGCGGCCAAGCAGGGGCTGGCGGAGGCGCAGTTCAACTTGGCGGATGCCTGCTTCAAGGGGGACGGAACGCCGCGCAACCCGCCGTTGGCGGTGAGGCTGTATGCGCTGGCCGCGAAGCAGGGTCTCACTGTCGCCCAGCTCAATCTCTCGCTGTGTTTTTTGAACGGGGACGGAGTCGGGAAAAACATCATGGAGGCGTATTTCTGGGCGCATGTGGCGGCGGATCACACCAAGGCTCCCGAGGTGATAGAGAAGGCGGCAAAGATCATGGAACTCACCGCCGAGGTCATCCCGGGGGCCACCCTTGCAAAGATTCACAAGTTGTGCAGTGGGTGGAAACCCGTTGCGCCCGGTCGCCAGTAGCCCGGATTCCGCAGCTCGATTTTGCTGCGGATGGGCGCGGATATTCAACCGTCTAGAGCAATTTCAAGAAAACCATAGCCGATTTACCGGATCAGACTTTTAGCCACAAAAGAACTCAAAGAGCACATAGACAATTCATTCAATCGTTCGTCCTTTGTGTTCTTTGCGTTCTCTCGTGGCTACAACTCAGTTTAAAATGCTCTATGATTTTACGGCGCCCCGCCTTGTCGGTGACGGGGGATCGTCTCATGCGGGCATTTTAACCAAAACCATGGTTGTGAAAACACCCGCGATCCCGAGCGCCCGAGGCGGCTCCCCTACGATTCCGAGGCAGAGGCGTGGCTCGCCTGCGCCCGGGATGCGGACACGACGTTTTTGAAATGCCCTGGTTCCGCATCCGTGGTATCTGCGTGATCCGCGTTAAGATCGGACCGTGAAATCCAAGCTGAACGTCGAGGAGACTACGGTTCACCAGTTGGCCATGGCGTTGCTGACTTCGGCGAGGTGGTGCGAGCCGTCTTCCTGGGCGACGATGGCGAAATTACGGGCGTGAAACGCCTTCAAGGTGCTGCGGTGCGCGATGGTGAGGTAGGTCACGTCGGGCAACGTGGCGCGCAGGCTCAGGTAGAACGCGTGCTCGGCGGTTTCGTCCATCGCGGAGGTGGATTCGTCGAGGAACAACCAGGCCGGCTTGTGGATAAAAATACGCGAGAGGGCGACGCGTTGCTGTTCGCCGCCGGAGAGCGTCTGCGACCAGTGGGCTTCTTCGTCGAGGCGGGCGGCGAGGGTGGGAGCTTGCGCGAGGGCAAGGGCGGTGCGGATGGCTTCGTCGGTGAATTTCTCGGGCGGCTCGGGGTAGCACACGGCGGCGCGGAGGGTGCCGATGGGGAGGTAAGGTTTTTGCGGCATGATCATGCAGCGGAAAGGATCAGGCAGGTGAACGAGGCCTTGTTCGTAGGGCCAGAGGCCCGAGAGTGCGCGGAGGAGAGTGCTCTTGCCGCAGCCTGAGGGGCCGGTGATGAGAACGGAATCGCCGGGCGAGAGACTGAAGGTCACCGGGGCGAGGAGCAGGCGTTCGTCGGGGCGGAAGAGGGCAAGGTCCTGGACTTCGAGGCGGTCGCCGGTGAGGCCGGTGTCGTAGATGCGGCTTTGCGTGGCCCGGAGTTCGCGGGAGTGTTCGATGCCGCGCACGAAGCCGTCGAGACGCTGGGTGACGGCCCACCAGCCGGCGAAGGTCTCGAAGCTGTTGATGAAAAGATTGAGGCTGCTCTGCACGCGTCCAAATGCGCCGGTGAGCTGGGTCAACTGGCCGAGCGAGATGATGCCGGCGAAAAAGCGCGGGGCGGAGAGGAGGAGCGGGACGGTGTCGGAGAGGCGGAAATAAACGGCCTTGAAGGCGTTGAGGTGGATCTGGCGGACGAGGCGGGCGTTGAAGTTGCCGACGATGCGGCCGAAGCTTAGCCAGAGGGTGCGGCGCTCGGCGGGTTCGCCTTCGATGAGGGCGGTGCTTTCACTGTTTTCACGGAGGCGCATGAGGCCGAAGCGGAAATCGGCTTCGAGTTTTTCCTGTTCGTAGGCGAGGCCGATGATGGGGCGGCCGACGCGGCTCACGAGCCAGGAGCCGAGCCACGAGTAGAGGAAGCAAAACCATACGAGGTGGCCGGGGATGGCGGTGAGAAAGGCCATGGTGGTTTCGTAGGCGCGCCAGAGCCAGAGGTAGGTGGCGCTCATCCAGGCGACATGGGTGGAAATGTCCACTGGCGGGGGGCGGCCGATGGGCGTGGGCGGTCCTTCGGAGAGATTCCACAGGATGACGACGAAGGCGATGAAGCCGATGGCCGACGAAAAGATCTGCATGAACAGATCGAGGGAGGTGAAGACGAAGCTGCGGATGTCCTCGCTGATGCGTTGGTCGGGGTTGTCGCCGTGGCCGGAGTCGAGCTGGCCGAGGTAGTGGGCGCGGTCGCCGAGCCACTGGTCGAGGAAGCGGGCGGTGAGCCAGCGGCGCCAGCGGATCTTGAGCAGGGAAAAGAGGTAGTCCTCGGCGAGCCAGAAGGTGATCGAGAGGAAGATGAGCCCGATCATGACCGCGCCGAGATGGACGAAGTAGCTGTAGTCGCCGCGCTGGACGGTGTTGAAGAAATCGCGGTTCCAGTAGGACAGGCGCACGCCGATCCAGTTTTGCAGCGCGGTGGTCGTGAGGACGCAGCCTAGGAGAAGGAGGGCACGCCATTTTTCCTCGGAGGTCCAAAACGGTTTCGCCAGGCTCCAGAACAGACGGAGTTTTGAGGCGAGGGTGTGGGGCACGCCGTCGAGTGAGCGGGAAAACAAAAGAAAGGACAATCCCGCGTTGGGGATATGCGCGACCAAACCTCGGAGTTTTTAACCACTCAGGGAATCGCCCAACGGGGCGATTCTTTGGGGGCGGTTCCGGCCAATGGCCTCCACGATCAAGCGGAGGGGCGGCTGATGCCGCCGGAGCGGACGGTCGCTCTTTCACTCGCCCCAGTCGGAGAACTCCCAGGCGCGTTTCACGACGGCGTGGCCGTTTTCGAGGAGGGCGTTGTTGAGGAAAATTTCGCCGTCGTCGGTCGTGAGAAAAACGTCGGCGAGGTAGCGGTCGTATTTGTCGGGCTTGGTGGTGCAGATCGTCACGGCAGAGGCGCGGGCGACGAGGGATTCGGTGAAACGCTTGGCGGCTTTGCCCTCGGGCGTGGGTAGCTCCGGGCAGTCGAGGTCGCGCAGGCGCAGCTTTTGTTTCACCCAGTGGCCGGGGCGCAGGTAAACGCGCACCCAGAGCGTGTCGCCGTCCACGGTTTTTAGGACGGTGGCGGCGTAGGTGAAGAGGTCGGCCTTGGTCGCGTCGGGGGCGGCGGTGATGAGACCGGCGGCGTCGAGTCGGGCGAAGTCGCCGGCCTTGAGCTTGGTGTCGGCGGCTAGATCGAGGTAGGTGGCGAAGCCGAGGTCGGCGGACAGGAGTTCGCCGGAGGCGATGACCTTGCAGACGCCGGGCACGCCGTGTTTTGGGGTGAGCGGCTTGGGCGGTTCGGCGGGCGCGGTGGCCGTGATGTCGATGGCGGCGGGTTCGGGCGGGGCGAGGGCGCGGACGCGTTGCTCCAACTGGGGCGACTTCAAGCCGAGCTTGATAGTCTCGGCGAGCAGGGCCTTGCGTTTGGCGGGGTCGGGGACCTGGCAGAGGATGCGGTAGTGGTTCCACGTCAATTGTGCGTGATCCCGCACAATCGGGAAGCAGCGGGCGAACTGGGCGCACTCGTAGAGCTGGCGTTTGCTGACCTTGAGGTCTTCGGCGAGGCGGGAAAACACCTGGGCGCCATAGCCGGCGCGGTCCTGGTTGAGGAGAACGTGCTCGTTGATGAGGCGGCCGGTGTCCCAATAGGTGCGCACCCAGGCCTGGTCGATCCGGAGGCGGCCGGTGAGGAGCGTCGCCTCGACGTCGCGGCGCAACGCGGCGTAGGTGGCGGGGGACGGAGCGGGCGGCATGGGACTGCGCGGTTGGTTAAAGACCCAGTTCGTCTTGGGACATCTCTCGGGACAGTAGCCACGGGAGTGTCCGCCGGACGGTTGATTCCACAATCGGCGCAAGCTCCGAGCAGCGTGTGGACAACTCCTCGTCCAGTCCAAGATCGGAAGCCTTGGGGCCTATGCGGGAGGTGAAGTGCAGGCGGCCAAAGGCATCGCATCGCAACAAGCCTTGGCTTACCGGAACGAGAGTGCTGGAAATGAACCGCGTTATCCGGGCGATTGCTCCAGCGTCGGCGCTGCCTTCAGCCAGTCGTCGCACCTCGCGGTCGTGAGAGAGCATGAGCATGATCACGAGCCTCTTCATATCCTCCGCATCAAGTTCGATAAAAGCTTGGTAGTAATCTTCGTCGATCACCTCGACATCGCCATTCTTCGCGGCGATGGCTTCGATGGTGTCGATCAGATCGCGGGGGCGTGGAGTGAAATCGTCCATGGGGCGGTCGGGTGCCGGGGATCATGGACGGTTGCTGATCAAAAGCCAGCCATCGCGGCCAGTCGGAATACGGCGTCCAACTCGTTTTTGTCCTTCGCCTCGTCGTAGCGGACGGTCATCCAGCGTTTTTCGCCTTCGTAAAACAGGATCGCGGTGCGGCCGTAGGTTTTGTGCTCCACCACGGCTTTGGGCTTTGCGTTCAGGTCGTCATTAATGGCGCGCTTGGTATCAACCAGCAGCACGTTGTCCGGCTTGTTGCGACCTTTGATGCCGACGAGAAAGTCCGGGAAAAAACGCCGGCCATCGGGCAGAGTCGTCGCCACCGACCACGGCTTTTGCGGTTCGTTGCGGTGCCACCAGAGCACATGACCGTCGGGGTCATTATCGAGGAGTTCCGCGAAGGCCTGTTCCCATGTGTTCATTCCGGCCGGATAAACGCCGTAAATATTTCTCGGTGAAGTCGGCAGGTCGGTGTCGGCGTAGAGCTTTTCCGGCAACGGACCCGAGGGCAGCGTTTCGGCAAAGCGGGCCAATGCGGCGCGTTCAGCTTCTCGCAGCAGTTTTGGGTGCTGCACCAGAATTAGCGCCAAGGCGCTTTCGAGTGCATCGTCATCTTGGGCGATTTCCTGGCCGCTGCGGCCATATTCTTCGCGCAAGCGAATCATGAGTTCGGCGTGAAGGTCTTGCGGATCGATCACGCCAAACTCCAAGAGCATCCGTTGCGCCTGCACTTCAGCGTTGCGAATATCGAGAGCCGCTTGAATGCGCTGGGGGTTGTCTTCCTGTGCGCTAAAAATGTCCTGTTCACGCCGGATGACGGCGACTTTTTCACGAATGCCGGAGAGTAGCGCGGCATCATCGAGGCGGATGGTTTGGGCGATGCTGCGGGTGAGTCCTTCGGTCACGGCGCTCGTGCGCTGGGTGTAAAACTGTTTCGGTGCGCCCGGTTTCAACGCATAGGCTTTTTCGCCGAGGCGAACCGCAGCGGGTGATGCTGAAAAGCCCGCGTCCGGGCGTCCAGTTGGCTGACCGGTGGTGCCGTCGAGCAGCTCCAGCCAGCTCGTGTGATGGACCCCGCTCGTTGCCACGCCGGAGCCCGGCATGGTTTCAATCAAGGCCGTGGTGATTTCCTGTGATTGCTCCGCTGGCAGAAGCAGGGTCTGGCCGTCCTTGACGACTTGAAGCTGGTTCTCGCCTCCCACGCTGACGACCAGCGCGAAGGGCGAGACCTTGGCGAACTCGGTTTTGATCTGGTTGATCTTCTGCGCCGCCGTCGAGAGGCCGGCCTGGGCCTCGCAATCGGCCAGAAAAACATACGCGTTTTGCAGCAGCGACGGGAGCACGCGGCCTTGGCAGCGCGGATGCACACGGAGGATGCGGCCCACGATCTGCGTGCCGAAATCGGCGTCGGCGATGCCGCGCATGGAAACCAATGTGAATGCTCTTGGAGCATCGAAGCCCAGCGCCACCGCCATCTTGAAAATCAGCACTTCCTTGGCCTCGTCCACAGCGAGCGCGAGCAGGTTGGCGTCGGGTTCGTCCGACGTGTAACTGGCGATCTGACCTTCGTTGAAGCCCAGGGTGAGCAATCGCTGGCGGGCGCGATCCACACTGTCTTTCGTCGAGTCCACCTGCACGAGCATCAGCGGGACCAGGTTGATACCTGCGGTCGCAAGGCCCGCTTTGATCTGGCGGTGGGTGGTGGCTCCTTGCGCGAGCGCGGTCGTTTCGAAGTCCACGATGGATTTCTGGTCCACTTGTTCGGCGACGAAGGCGACCGAGCGCACGCCCGGTTTCACGAGGCCGGCGGCGACGGCATCCTGACGACTGATCGTGATGGGTTGAAGCTGGCTGAAACCGGCCGCTTTTTTGAACGCCTCGGCATCCGCATCGTCGGGTGTTGCGGTCACGAGTAGGGTGAACTCGGGCTTCAAAACCTGCCTGTAGAAGTCGAGAGCCTGCGTGCCGTGACCGAAGCCGTGGTGCGCCTCGTCCACGATCACGCCGATCAGGAATCCATCGGCCCGCAAGCGGGCAATGAGCGTATCAATGGATGGGTTGGTTTCGGAGTCGGACCGAATTTTTCGCGCCTCGGAATCTCTCGCCGCCACTGATTGCCACGTGGCCACCCACGTATCGCCGCTTTCCGTTCCAGCCGACTGGCGGTCGGCTGAAAGATCGCGGAGACGCAGGCCGGGAAACTTATCGCGCAGGGAGGCTTCGGTCTGGCCGACCAAGCCTTTGAACGGTGCGAACCAAAACCAGACCACGCGCAAAGCAGGATCGGCACTCAGGCTTTCCGCGACGCTGCCTGCGACGAGGGTTTTGCCTGCTCCTGTCGGGGCCTTGAGGATGAGACCGCCATTGTGGGCGATGGCGGCGGCGCGGTCGGCAGGTTTGTTCAACGCTTTCAACTGGCCGGCGAGGTAGCGGTAGATTTCCAACGCATTGTCGCGGGCGGTGACCTGATATTGGCGCAGGGTAATCATGACTTGAGGCCGAAGCGTTCGATGAGGAATTGCGGGATGGGGCGCACGACCGCGCCGGTCGGGGCGTGCTGGGCGACGAGATCGGCCTGCCAGGCGTAGAGCGTCGTCGTGCGACTGCCGGGGGTGAGTTTTGCGAGTGCTGTCAGCGTGGCCTCATCGGCGCGGGGCAGATAAACCAAACTTTCCTCGTCGTCCCCCGCCTGCCAGAGACGTCCGGCCGGAGGCGTGACATCGAACCGGTCGAGGTGCATGAGCTGCAGGGCGGTCCATACCTGCGCGTGGATTAGCCGGGTGACCACGCGGCCGGGCGGAATACGCACGGCCTTCAGGTAGGAAAAGTTGCCGGACAGGCCCTCGACACTCTTCAGCTTGTCCTTGGTCCGGTAGTCGTAGCCGGTGATTACCTTCGCGAGGCGTTTTTGGCAGACGTCGCGGCAGACGTTTTTTTCGGGCTGGTCGGCGGTCGCCTCAGTGCTGGAGACGAGAATGAAGCGGCGGTCGCCGCCGTCCTCGGCGTTGAGCGCGAGCACGGCGTGGCCGGTCGTGCCGGAGCCGGCGAAGAAATCCAATACAATATCCCCCCCCCCCGGCAGTGACTTGCGAAAGAAGACCTTGCACAAGCGAGAGCGGTTTGGGGTAGGCGAAATCCTTGTTGCCGAGGATCTGTTTGAGGAGGGCGGTGCCTTCGTTGGTGCCGCCGACTTCGAGGGATTCCACGTCGGCGGGAGCGGCTTCCTTGTCGGCGGCCGGGCGAATCCAGGTAGAGAATGGTTTTTCGCTGCGCTTCACCTCGGCGAGGTGGCGTTTGTAGCGGGGCTTGCCGTAGCCGAGGGTCTTGCCGACCCAGAAATCGAGGTCGGGCACGTCGTGGCGGAGATTGCGAGGGGCGGTGCCGGCATCAATGGCGGCGTGGAGGTCGGCGAGCGAGTCGTAGCGGGCGGTGCGGGTGTCGCCGGGCCAGATGACTTTGTTTTCGCGGATGAGCTGCTCCATCGTTTTGGAGCGGGTTTTTTGATCGGCTTTGATTCGGGCCTCCGATGCATAGGCCCAGACGCTTTCGGGATCACAAGGATACCAGACATCTGCTTTAGGATTATAAATCGGATAAAAGGTGTTCGGACGCTGAAACCTTGTGGCTCGTTTACTCAAATCGCTACTGATCCACGGACCGCGCTCATCGTTGTCCGGATTGGTGTAAGCCGACGTGTCCTTGATGTTGCCACCGAAAGCGAAGCCGGCGTTGGCGTAGCAGAGGACGTATTCGTGATCGGTGCTGCGGAAGTATTCGCGGGAATCGTTGGCCCCGGAGCGGGTGCGCCAGACAAAGGTGCCGACCTTGCGCCCGGGAAACACCTCGTCGAGCAGGCAACCGAGGCGGTGAACCTCGTCTTCGCCGATGCAGACAAAAATGACGCCGTCGGGGGTGAGGAGATCGCGGGCGAGCAGGAGGCGTTGAAAGATGAACTCCAGCCAGACGGAGTGGCGGTAACGGTTTTCCTTATCGAGGAAGCGGTCGTTGTAAATGAAGTCGTCGCCGCCGGTGTTGTAGGGCGGGTCGATGAAGATGCATTTGACGCGGCCCTTGTGGGTCATGCGAAGGGCGCGGAGGGCATCGAAATTGTCGCCCTCGATCAGCAGATTATGATGAGGACTGGAACCGACGGAGAGCTCCTGATTGGCCTCAAGTGCGACGAAGTCGGTGTTCTTGGAGAGGTCGGCGCCGATCACGGACTCATCGCGCTCCCAAAGAAGGCCGAAGCGGCGTTCGTCACGGGATTTGAGCAGGGCGATGAGCTGGTCCTTGGAAAGGTCGTCGTAGTTGCGAGCCATGCAGAGGGCCAAAGCCTTGCGGAAGACGGCCGGGGAGCAAGGGCTTTGTCAGGTGCCGGCGAAGAACTTCAGGATGCGGCGCATCGACTTCACGAGGATTTCGATTTCTTCCTCGGTGTTGTAAACGTAGAAGCTGGCGCGGGTCGTCGAGCTGAGGCCGAGTTTGCGCATCAAGGGCTGGTTGCAGTGGTGGCCGCCACGGAGCGCGATGCCGTCTTGATCTGCGAAGGTGACGACGTCGTGGGCGTGGGCTTCGGCGAAGGCGAAACTTACTAGGCCGCCACGGGGCTGGCCGGGCTTGGGGCCGAGGATGCGGATGCCGGGGAGCTCGGAGAGGGCGGCGCAGGCTTTCATCGCGAGGGCGTGGTCGTGGGCGCTGATGGCGGGGCGGCCGAGGGCGTCGAGGTAATCGAACGCGGCGTGGAGGCCGATGGCGTCGGCGACGTTGGGCGTGCCAGCTTCGAAGCGCTCGGGGGACGGTTTCCACGTGGCTCCTTCGTAGGTGACGGACACGACCATGCCGCCGCCGGTTTCGTAGGGGGGCATGGCGTTGAGGAGGGCGCGCTTGCCGTAGAGGACGCCGATACCGGTGGGGCCGGCCATTTTGTGTCCGCTGAAGGCCATGAAATCGCAGCCGAGGGCCTGCACGTCGATGGGTTCGTGGCCGATGGACTGGGCGGCGTCGATGAGCGTGAGGGCGCCGACGGCACGGGCCTTGGCGCAGAGGAGCGCGGCGTCGTTGAGGATGCCGAGGGTGTTGGAGAGGTGGGTGAACGCGAAGAGCTTCACCTGCGGGGTGAGAAGCTTGTCGAGGGCGTCGAGGTCGAGGCCGTGCTCGGCATCGGGGCCGGTGACGGGAACGTATTTGAGCGTGGCGCCGGTGCGGAGGGCGAGTTGCTGCCAGGGGACGAGGTTGGAGTGGTGCTCCATCTCGGTGGTGAGGATGACGTCGCCGGGCTTGAGGTGGGCGTTGCCCCAGGACTGGGCGACGAGGTTGACGGATTCGGTGGTGCCGCGGGTGAAGATGATTTCGGCGGGGTCGGCGGCGTTGATGAACTTGGAGGCGCGGGCGCGGGCGGCCTCGTAGCCGTCGGTCGCGCGCATGGAGAGGGCGTGGAGACCTCGGTGGACGTTGGAGTTGTCGCGTTCGTAGAAGCGGGCGAGGGCGTCTATCACGGAACGCGGCTTCTGGGTGGTCGCGCCGTTGTCGAGATAAACGAGGGGCTTGCCGCCGACGTGCTGGTCGAGGGCGGGGAAGTCGATGCGGAGGTTGGGCGAAAGGGACATTACGGCAGGAGAAGGAGTTTTATCTGGAACTCAGGAAGTCAGGAACGGAGTCGGAATTTAATGTGGAAAGCGGGGAGGCGGGAAAAACAGGGGACGTGGCGGGTTTGGTCCTGATTTCCTGAGTTCCAGATTTCGGTTTAGGCGGAGGGCGGCTGCTTGAGGGCTTCGAGGGTGGCGTGCCAGCCGAGGGTGGCGCACTTGATGCGGGCGGGGAAGGCGTGGACGCCGGCGAAGGCGGCGAGGTCGCTGATCTCTTCGGGCGCGTTGCCGGTGGTGACGATTTCCTTGAACTCGTTGAAAAGCGCCTCGGCTTCGGCGGCGGTCTTACCCTTGACCTGGGTGGTCATGAGGGAGGTGGCGGCTTGGGAGATGGCGCAGCCGGAGCCTTCGAAGCCGATGGCGTCGATACGGTGGGCGGCGTCGAGGTGCAGGAAGACGGTGCAGTTGTCACCGCAGCTGGGGTTGTCACCGGTGGCCACGCGGTTGGCGGTAGGCGGCTTGCCGCGATTGCGGGGGCGCTTGTTGTGGTCGAGGATGACCGACTGGTAGAGATCGGTGAGGTCGGACATGGAAGAAATGACTAATGACCAATGTCCAAGGACCACTGAAGCACAAACTCGGGGCGCAGTTTTGCGACGGCGAGGCGCTTTTAAAGCCGGACATGTGACCAAACGCGTATGGCCGTTTGTCACTTATTAAGTGACAAATATCGGGGGGGCTTTGCGGGGTGGAGGGGCAAGAAGGCGTTTACTCCCAATACTCCGCCCAGCTGGTGGCGGTTTCGGTGAGGCGGATGCGTTCGAGGCGGACGGCGGGGCCGATAGGATAGGCGGGGTCGCCGGGGGCGGTCGCCAACGCGGTGCGGATTTCTTGGAGGATGACGCGGGCCATGGCTTCGCTGGCGGGATCTGCGTTTTCAAAGGGCACGATGCGGTCGCCCTAGGTGGGCGGCGAACTGCGGGTCGGCGGTGTTGAGCGCGAGGCTGTGGTCGTAGCGGGCGACGGCGGTTTCGATGATATGCTTGAGGGCCTTGAAGTCGCAGACCATGTCGCGGGCGTCGAGGGTGTCGGCGATGAGCACGACTTCGACGGTGGCGGAATCAAAGGCCGGGGTGAATTGCGTGGCGGCGGGATACGAGGTGTAGCGCGGTCCGGGAATGGCGTAGCGGCGGATGAGCTCGGGATCCAATAAAGGGATGGTCGTGGCCGGGCCGGTTGCAGGAACGGGCGACAGAGTGGTGGAGATCATGGCGGGCGGGTGGGGGATGAACGCGGGCCAATAGTCACAAGAAGGGTCTTTTCGTGCTGGGTGCCGGTTGGCGGAGAGTGCGCGGATTTTGCACCGGGGGTGAAAAATCGAGCCGGCTGGTCGGCGAAACGCTTTGCGATCATTGGCGCCAAACCGAGCAACTCTCTGTTCGCGGCTCTTGCCTGACGGCAGGCTTTTTCCCGCTAGGCTCAATTTTCTTTTGTCACCCCATGAAAATAAAAAAGTTTTGATTGGTTTATTTTTTGTTTTGGCCGTCGCGGGCGTGAGCAACGGCTCATCCTTGCCGGCCGTCACCACGGTTAACCCTGCGTGGACCGCCGCATGGATCGGCCTGGCCGATGAAGGCGCTAACAATGCGTAACGCGCTAAACCCTGCGTTTTCTACCTGCGCAAAAAAGGCCGCCTCATGACGAGGCGGCCTTTTTCCATTTTAGAAGCAGAGGGGCGCGGGCGGATTACCAGCCGACGGTGGACTTCTTCGTCTGCTTGGCGATTTGGCGTTCGTCTTCCCACACGGTGAGGCCGTTCTTCACGTTCACGAGCGACATCTGGAAGCTGTAGGTGTTTTGGGTGACGCCGTTGGAGCGGTCGGTCTGCTGGATGAGCTTCCCGTAGAGCGTGAACGTGGGGACGATGACCTTGGCCTTCTTGCCGGTGGTCATTTCGTCGAGCTCGGCGGCCTCGGAGGCGACGACGGCGCGTTCGCCCAGGCCCATGGTGTTCGTCACGGCGACCTTGCCTGTCTGCGAGAGGGCGACGCGGATTTTCTTGATGAGGAGATCGGTGTCGATGTTGAGCTGGGTGTTGTTGATGATGCGGTCCACGGCGAGAACGGCGGGCTGAACGGGGGCTTTGTCGAGGGCGCCGCCGGAGAGGAGGGAGCCGACGAGCTGGTCGGCGGCGCTGGCCCAGTCCTGCGAGTTGATGTTGCTGGTGTTCAG
>JANXRL010000158.1 GCA_025352985.1 Verrucomicrobiota bacterium | reverse complement strand
TGGGCCCTGGGAAAGAACTCCCGGATTGCCTGGTGGTTCTCGCCGAACTGCGAGCGGTGGCATTCGTCGAAGATGAAGACGATGCGCTGCTCGCTCAGTGGTTCGAGGCGCTGGCGGTAGTCGGACCGCGACGGATCGAGGGCGCGGCCGAGCTTCTGGATGGTGCAGACGATGACCTTGTCGGACCGGTCATCCGACAGCAGGCGGCGCACGAGGGCGGCGGTGTTGGTGTTTTCCTCAACGCAGCCTTCTTGGAAGCGGTTGAACTCCTCGCGCGTCTGGCGGTCGAGGTCCTTGCGGTCCACGACGAAGAGACATTTGGCGAGGTCGGGATTGTCCTTGAGGAGGGTGGCGGCTTTGAAGGAGGTGAGGGTCTTGCCACTGCCGGTGGTGTGCCAGATGAAGCCGTTGCCGCTGTCCTGCTGGATGCAGGTGACGAGGTGCTTCACCGCATAGACCTGATACGGGCGCATCATGAGCAGCTTCTGCTCGCTCTGGATGAGCACCATGTAGCGGCTGATGGTGTGGCCGAGGGTGCACTTCACCAGGAAGGTGGCGGCGAAGTCGTCGAGGTGGGTGATCTTTTTGTTGGCCTCGTCGGCGAACTGGTAGATGGGCAGGAAACGCTCGTCCTGATTGAAGGAGAAGTGGCGGGCGTTGTTGTTGGCGAAGTAGTAGGTGCTGTCGCGATTGCTGACGATGAAGAGCTGGAGGAAGCAGAGGAGGGTCTTGGTGTAGCCGTTGCCGGGGTCGTTCTTGTAATCGACGATCTGCTCCATGGCGCGGCGCGGGTGGATGCCGAGAGTCTTCAGCTCGATCTGCACGCAGGGCACGCCATTGATGAGGAGAAGGATGTCGTAGCGGTGGTGGCTGTAGTCGGTGTTGATGCGGAGCTGGTGGACGACCTCGAAGGTGTTTTTGCACCAGTCCTTGATGTTGACCAAGGTGTAGTTCAGCGGCGTGTCGTCGTCGCGGGTGAAGGCGCTAATCTGGCGGAGGGTCTTGGCGGCGGTGAAGACATCGGGAGTGACGATCTCCTCCAGCAAGCGGGCGAACTCGGCGTCGGTGAGGCGGACGCGATTAAGGGACTCGAACTTTTCGCGGAAGTTTTTCTCCAGCGAGGCGCGGTCGTGGATGTCGGGGCGGTCGGTGTATTTGAGATCGCGGAGCTTTTGGATGAACAGGTCCTCGATGCCGGCCTCGTTGACGACATGAGGGCGGGAATCAGGATTCTGGGCGTAAGTCGCGTCAGTCGGCATGATGGACGGGTTAAGTGGGCGAGATAGCGGGGAGCATGCGACGGTTAAATTTTTGAAGCCTGCAAACTGTCAGCGCAATGACGGTTTCGGGAAAAACGAGCGGCGAGCTGGGAGCTTTTAGCTGAGAGCTAAGAGCTTCGATCTAGGCGGAAGTGGGAGGGGTTTTAAGCGGTCGCATACATCTCGCCCAGCAGATCGCGGAGGCGGGCGGCTTCGGGAGGGGGAAGCGTATCGATTTTTTTCACCAATCGCTGGGTGCTGAGGGTGCGGATCTGATCGACGGCGATCTCGGCCGGCTTGCCAGCACAGGTGACCGGCAGCCGGGTGCGCCAAGCGGGGTGAAGACTGGTGGTGAGTGGGCAAACGACCACGGTTTCGAGGTGGCGGTTCAGGGCATCAAGACTGACGACGACCACCGGGCGAGTCTTGGCAATCTCGCGTCTGATCGTAGGATCGAGCGCGGCGAGATAAATGCCGTAACGTAACGGGGTGCCTTTGATCATCGGTCGAGGGAATCGAGGCCATCCGTCGCGATCCCATCCATATCGGCGAATTCATCGCCGCGGGCGCGGGCCTCGGCCGCCATCGCCTGGGCGGTCGCTTCCCAAGACAAGGCGCCGCCGTCGGACGCGGGGCGGAGCCACAGTCCTTCGGGGTGGGCCTCGGCGATGACATACTCGCCGAGATGGTAACGCGAAATCCAGGTGGCCGGCAGGCGCACGCCCCGCGAATTGCCAATCTGCACGATTTTAAGCGTCTGGGTTTTCATGTAATTACAGTAATTACTCGTTCGGCAGTGGGTCAAGTCGAACCATGCGGAGGACGGCGAGCAGCGAGCTTGGAGCTGTGAGCTAGGAGAGCTGGTTACAGCAGCACGAGGTTGTCGCGGTGGACGACTTCGAGGTGTTTGCGGGCGGGGTAGAGGGGCTTCAATTCGCCGCTGGACTTGCCGGCGATGGCTTTGACCTCGTGGCTGTCGAAGGTGGCCTGGCCGCGCGCGAGGATTTTGCCGTCGGGGGCGAGGATGTTAACGATGTCGCCTTCCGCGAACGCGCCGGTGACGCCGGTGACGCCGATGGCGAGGAGGCTGCCGCCTTTGTCGCGGAGGATGGGGACGGCGTCGGCCTTGATGGTGATGCCGCCGGTGGGGCGTTGGAAATAGGCGAGCCAGCGTTTCTTGGCGTCGAGGGGGATGCCACTGGGGACGAAGAAGGTGCCGGGGCCGGTGCCGTTGAGCAGGCGGGCGATGATGTCGGGCTCGGCGCCGCTAGCGATGAAGACGCCGCAGCCGGCGCGCAGGGCGATCTTGGCGGCGGAGATCTTGGAGATCATGCCGCCGGTGGCGGTGACATCGGTGGTGCCGCCGGCCATGGCTTCGATCTCGGGGGTGATTTTCTCGACGACGGGGACGATCCGGCCGGTGCCTTTCAGGTCGATGAGGCCGGGGGCGGTGGAGAGGATGAGCAGGTGCTGGGCGCCGACGAGGCTGGCGACCATCGCGGAGAGCGTGTCGTTGTCGCCGAACTTGATTTCGGCGGCGCTGACGGTGTCGTTTTCGTTGATGATGGGGACGGTGCTGTAGGTGATGAGTTCTTCGAGGCAGGCTTTGACGCCGAGGTGGCGGTCGCGGCCGCGCATGTCCTCGTGGGTAAGGAGCACTTGGGCGGCGGTGAGGCCGTGGGGGTCGAAGCCGCGCTGCCACGTTTGCATGAGGAGCGACTGGCCGATGGCGGCGCAGGCCTGTTTTTTGGAAACGTGGGAGGGTTTTTTCTTAAGTCCGAGACGACCCATGCCGAGGCCGACGGCGCCTGAGGAGACGACGATGACCTCGGTGCCGGACGAGCGCAGGCTGGCGACGCCGGCGGCGAGGGCTGCGATGCGCTCGGTGTTGAGCTGGCCGATGCCGGAGGTGAGCACGCCGGTGCCGAGCTTGATGACGACTCGGCGGGGGGCGGTGGTTTTCATGGGGCCGGGATGTAGGGAGGAGCCTGCTTGCAGGCG
>JANXRL010000137.1 GCA_025352985.1 Verrucomicrobiota bacterium | reverse complement strand
GGAAGATACAACGTATTGATGCGCATGGGATTATGAATAATGAATCCCTTATCATTATCCAGCTCTTAATCATTAACTTGCGCGATTAATGAACCTCGTCTCATCGTTGTTTCTCCGGCCTAACTTAGCGCCATTCGGGTCAGGGCGAGTTTCATCAATTTATAGAGATATTTCCAAAAAACCGGCGAGTCATGTTAGTTTAAAGCTGTTTAGAAAAAAGCCCGCGAACGTCTTAACAACATCCGCGGGCTCTTTGTCGCACGAAATGGTGGAGGTGCCGGGATTTGAAATCGGCTTATGGAATCCCGTAAAAATCTATCAAATTGAAAGATACATAATCAAAAACCGCTTACGAAATCGAGGGTTTGGCGTGCTTTTGCAGAAGTTGGCAGAAACATGCGCGATTCGTGGCAGGAATCTGACAGGAATCTATTACGCATTTATTAGCCTTCGGTAGCCGGTGCCTCCTCGCCTCGCGCGCCCGTGCGTAGCGCGTAGGAAACTATGGGCCTTTTATGGGCCATACTACCGCGTTACTACCCGCCCTTTACCCCCCTATTATCACCCCACGTGCTACTTTTCGATTACCTCAACATCACACCAACATTACACCAATCCTTGAGCGAACAGGCAGTAACGCTTTGACCTGTGTCCTATCGGAGACGATGGACCTACTCAGGGGGCAATACAGGGGCGATGCCCGTGCCCCTGCTTATACCCAATTTATGACCATGCTGCCCATGAAAGCCGCGAGTGAACGGATGGGTAAACCCCACCTCACCGTTCCATGAGCTCATCCCATGAACAACCCAGTGCCGCGTGTAGGCGCATGGCAGTCGTCACAAGAATGTTGGTTTGACCGGCCTCAATCTTTTGAAGGGTGCGGATATTGAGATCGGCCAGCTCCGCCAATTTCTCCTGCGTGATCTTCCGCGCAATGCGCTCGCGCCTTAGGTTGGCTCCAAATAGCTTGAGCTGTTGAAAGGTGCTAGCGGAAGAAGGCACGCCCCATCATGCCGTAAAGAGTCGATTGACAGAACGGCACGACGTGCCGCAAAAGCAAAGCGATGCGTAAACTTGCATTTAGAATATCCCTCCCCCCACTCCTTGCCCTGCTTTTCTTTTTAACAGGGTGTGCGACTTCGCCACACTTGGTTACATCCCGTCATAACCTTGCAGATAACCAACTCAAGGGGGCCACAATTTATATCGAGTCCGCGACGGCAAACACTGGGTTCAAAGATGAACAGGAGGCTTTTTACCGGTCGCTCATTGCAGCCGCATTACGTCGGAACGGTTTGGTGCCAGTGCCAAGAGCTAACGAAGCTGACTACACTCTAGCCTATCTTTATGGACTCAGCCGCCCTTCAAATTCCGGCTACTATGTTTCAAGCGGGATGGTGATGCCTTTAACTGACTACCCTCATCACCTTGATGCACGGATTTACGCCAAGGGGGAAAAGCAGCACATTTGGGAATGTAATGTTACCGCCGTTTGGGGTCACCCTGACTTAACCAAATCAATGCCAGGCATGATTGAAGAAATGTTTAAAATATTCCCGGGACAGTCTGGGGTGCGCCGCGAGGCATGGCATTAAGATCGGGCAGGCTTTGGCTAATCAATTTCATAGAATCCCAATAAGATGAGACCACCTTTGACCCTGTTGGCCCTCGCGATAGCACTTCTAAGCGCGTCCCTTCTGAGGGCTTCACCGACCATAACTGAACTACAAGCGCAGGCGGAAAAAGGCTCCCCGCTCGCTCAACTGGAACTCGGAGATGCGTATTTTTCCGGTAATGGTGTTCCCACGGACCATACCGAAGCCGTGCGCTGGTTCCGTAAAGCAGCCGAACAAGGTCTTGATACTGCTCAACTATTCCTAGGCGTGGCGTATGCCGGTGGTGACGGCATAGCCCAAGATATGTCGGAAGCCACAAAATGGATTCGCAAGGCAGCCGAGCAAGGAGAGCCAGCAGCTCAATACCGCCTTGGTTTTGCATACGATAACGGCATCACTGTCCCGAAGGATCCGATTGAGGCGGTTAAGTGGTATCGCAAAGCCGCCGATCAGGGTAATGCCGATGGCCAATTTGAACTCGGGAGGGCGTATGGGGGTGGAATGGGTGTTTCAAACAATCTTTCCGAAGCAGCGGCGTGGACTCGCAAAGCTGCCAATCAAGGGCATGCCGAGGCCCAGTGTCTCCTCGGTATGTTGTATCAAGGGGGAAACGGCGTGCCCAAAGACCAAGCAGAAGCTCTCAAGTGGTATCGAAAAGCCGCCGAGCAGGATAACGGGCCAGCACAATACTGTCTCGGTCTAGCGTTCGTCCTCGGCAAAGGTGTTCCCAAAGACGAAATCGAAGCGTTGGCTTGGTTCAATATTAGCGCCGCTTCGGGAGGCAAGATGGCCATAAGAGAACGCGATGGGCTAGAGTCCAGTCTCGGCCATCAGGCAACGCTTCTCGCTCAACAGCGCAGTCAAGAAATTCTGAAAGAAATCGCGGTGACCAAAGCCCACAAAGCTGATTCTAAGCCTTCATCAGTCGAACCTGATGCCGACCACGACACTCCTAAATCCAGCGGCTCCGGTGCCATTGTTTCGGCACAAGGCATCGTTTTGACTGCCGCGCATGTGGTGACAGGGGCTAAAAATATCTTGGTTGTCACCGTCAACGGAAAGCAGGCAGCAACGGTTTTGAAAATCGACGATACCAACGACGTTGCTGTTTTGAAAATTGGCGGTGGCCCATACGCACCTTTACCCATCGCGGCCTCGCGTAGCGTTCGCCTTGGTCAAACCGTGGCGACCATCGGTTTCCCAAACATCGTAATCCAAGGTTTCAGCCCCAAGGTAACACGCGGGGAAATAAGCAGCATGGGCGGTGCTGGTGACGATCCGCGCAGTTGGCAGGTGAGTGTCCCAGTGCAATCCGGCAACTCGGGAGGGCCGCTATTGGACGAAAACGGCAACCTGATCGGCATAGTGGTTTCCAAGCTTGGAATCAGGGGCGCAGAAGTAACCGGCGACATACCGCAGAACGTAAATTATGCCCTCAAAAGTGCGTATGCACTGGCATTGCTTGAGCCGTATATGGACAGCAGCGCACCAGAACCAAAACAACCTAGCCAGAAACAAACTTTCGCGGACATGGTTTCAACTGCGCAGCAATCTACCGTGCTGATTATCGTTTACTGATCGGCGGCGGACTAACAGGCGCACGTCGGGCCGCCAATCGGGGCGACTATGCTGCGACTCCAACACGCAGGACAAAGGCCAGCAGGAGCCGATTCCTTGGCCTTTAAGGGAGGTTCAAGAGCGGGGAGGGGCAGAGCAATGGTCACGGCATCCGAGGGCGCGGGAAGAGGCTCAAGCCAGCAAAAGCTTGTCGCCCTTGGTCGTGATCCTTTGCGCCAGATTTGCCCCTCCTCCGCTTTCTCAATCACACGCTCGGCGCGTAGCTCTTTCAGCGTTTCGTGCGCCGTATCCCGGTGGCAGCCGAGCCGTGCTGCGAGTTCAGCGCAGGACATAAAGAACGGCGCACTTGCCTCGGCACGCATCGAAAGGTCACGCAATATCCGGTATGCCTCCCGGTAACGATCTAGGCGCAAGCTGTCGTAAATCTGCCGCTCGTGTTCACTCAGTTGTTTTGCCCGGTAGTCGTTGCATGCCCAATCCGTGATCATGGCTTCGACTTCGCGCATGTGCTGGTCGATGGGACTGCTCCATGTGCCCGTTTGCCACTGGTGATGCAATCGAAGCAAATCCGTGAGCACGCCAACACTGATAACCGTGAATAGCGGCGGGATAACCTTCAGGAGAAATGCATAACGCTGGCCGCGATTTACGGGTTTGCTGAGAAGGTAGTTTTTGAAAATGCGTGCGAGCGGGGGAGATAGTTTCGCAATCGCCCTCTCCGCCTTGGCTCGCGCTTGGCGTGCATACGCGGGTGATGTTTCCCCCACTTCGTCCGTAAAGGCGCACGCGCACACCGTTCTCCCTAGGAAATCCGACATAGATGTGGGTTGCGACCCACCGTCATCGCAATCCGACATAGACTCCTCAGATATTACCCCCTCCTCCTTCTTCCTTTCAGGGATAGGGGATAAACAGGGAGACAACGGGAGAAGCGGTATGCGATGGGTAGCGGCAACCCATGTGTCGGGGTCATAGCTCACGAAGCATTTGCTCACGACGTTGCTAGGGGCAGGATCGATTTTCACCCCGGCCGGAAGGACGGGACGAAACACGTCAACGGCAGCTTTCCAGCACGCGGCGTGTTCAACGGCACCGTTCGATAAGATTGCCAGAAAGACCTTCAACCCGGTGCCGCGAGGGGATAGGTGAAAGGCCAGCACAGCGGTATGCGTTCTCAGGCGTTTCTGCGTGGCCGCAAGGGCCGGGCCTACGTCGTCTAGGTCTAAGCACAGGATGCCGCTATGTGCGATCAGGTCGGCTTGCGTGAGGCCGCGAAAGGTGCCTGACGGTGTAATGGCTGGCAGTTTGACCTTCAAACGTTCGGCGTCGGCCTTGCTGTCCTGGTTGGCAACGCGCACCGCATCGACATCACACCGCCACCGCCCATCCCTTACGCCGGCGAAGTAGTCGAGGAGCGTGAGGGTAGCCGGAGAGCGCTTAGATCTTACGTTACTGAACAGTGAGACCGTCCGGGCCAGCAGAGATGCTGCCTCAATGGATGCCGGGGGCGTGTGCATGGCGTTCGGCAGCGTCTTGCTCGGCGGATAGAGCGCGGGCGAGTTCGCAGCGGATACGGTTGAGCGCCGCCACCCGCTCAGTGCGGGCGGAGTTCAGGCGCGTGAGCTTGTCGTCGATTTGCCGGATCATGGCCTCGGTGGCAGATACCCGGAAGCGAAGAGGAACAACCCGGCTAGGGCCGGACGTGATTGCCGTGCTCATGGCTCAGGCTCCCAACATGGCATCCAACCACTCACGGCGGATGACGATCTTAGAACCGACGCGGGTTGATTTGACCTTACGCGCTTGAATCAGGTCGCGGAGTTTCCGAGGCGAGCAAGCGAGGTAAGCGGCGGCCTCCATCACGGTCATGACAACCGGAGGTGAGGTGCGAATGAGAGCGGCCTTTTCAGGAGGCAGGCGATAGCAGTTGTTTGATTTCATCGGGTAGCTTTTTGCACCCCGAGGAAAACAATGAACACTCAGCCGCTCAGAGGTCTGAATCGCGCTTAACCTTTACCACCGAAAAGGCAGACGCGAAACGCTCGCGAGCAACTGCGCGGAGGGCGTTCAGGGGGGATTTCTCATTAGCGTTCGATGCCTGTAATGAAGCCAGACGACGGAAGGCAATTTTGTGAATCGGATCTGGAATCTCGGCTTCGCTTTTCGGCCATGTCATATCCCCCTGCTTGTCCCTGAAAGGCCAAGGATGCAGCGATTCATACCAATCGACAAAGGCTCTTGCCCACTTGCCCTCGTCCTTTTGTGCCTCGGGTAACAGTAACTCAACGCACACGTTTTGGGGGACCGTTACCAATCCACGACTTTCTAAAAACCAATCGAGCAACGCTGAAGCCTTGGCGGTCTTGTCCACCGGATGCGCTGCGTGCGTGCTATAGACGGCACGCACAAACCCTTCGATGGATAACCTCAGCCAATCATATTCTGTTTTCCCTGTCGCACGCAGTTTAGCAGACGCCTGCCATTCCTTGGTAAACGCACGCCGCATTTCATCACCTCGGGTTTCGATGGCGCGGGGTTCGTCAGGAAGTGCCGACGGCAACCGAAACTCATAGATACCGACGAACTTCTCCCCACGCAGCGCAACCTTGCGGACAAGTTGCCGTTGATCCTCAGAACCGGAACCGTAGATGGATTCAAGAATGCGCGTCGCCTGCATTGCCGCATCAACCAAAGCGGCAACGCACTTTTCAGCATCCGCCAGTGACACCAGAACAACTTCATGCAAGTTCCTCAAATTGGCCTGAATCTCACTATGCACGCGCTCGACATATGGCATCTCCTGCTCTTCCGGTTCTGCAAGGCGGATCGCCAGCGGTGGAGCAACAGGAGGAGCTTTGCGTTGCCCCTTCGCTGATTTCTTCTTTGGGATTTTCATGCCGTGAACCTCACAACGTTGCCCGCGCTCGCTGGCGGATGGATGGAGAAATACGCCTTCGCGTGCGCCTTCGTTGCCAAGGCGCGGTAGTGATCGAAAAGCACTTGGTCACTCGCCTTGTGACCCAGCAGGCGGGACGTTTCCAGCGGGTTGCCGTGAAGCGCGTAGTGGTAGGAACCAAACGAGTGCCGCATGGCGTTCCCTTCCCATGCCGTGAACCCCGCCAGCTTAACGAGCTTCTGAAACCGCTTCTGGTAGTCGCTGGCGTGGTCGCTGCGCGTCACCTGTCCGGTGCGGTCGGGCACAAGTGAAAGCCAAGGCAGGGCAACCGCCGGAATCTCGACATGGCGGATGCGCCGTTTCTTCGCGATCTTCGCCCCAATCGTCACCACGGGCGGAGTTTCACCCATGCGCACGCTGTCCCATTCAAGCCGTTTGATTTCCTCCGTGCGGAGGCCGCAGAACAGGGCAAGCGTCACCGCACCCAGCAAATCAAGGTCAGGGTTGGCGAAGGCGGCATTAAGCAACCGCTCGGCTTGGTCAGGCGTGAGGATGCTCGGCTCTTTGGCGTCGTTGCCGTTCCCGCAAAGCTCTTTCCGGTCAACGTCCGTAAGGTCATCGAGCGGAGAGGACGGGACGTAACGTTTTTGGGTGGCGTAGCGAAATACCTCCCCGACGACGGCGAGGTAATTGCGGTTCGTGCGCGGTCCTTGGCCTAGAGCGTTGAGCCATGTCTTCACGTCCGCACCGGACACGTCACCGACAAGCCGCGCCTCAAATCCAGCGGCGAACCGTTCGGCCCGTTGGCTGAAATCCTGATAGCTCCGCGCCCGCAAGTCGCCTCGTTCGTGACGCTGTGCCTTGCTCGCAACCAGCTCCTCAATGACCGCCCGCATGGTCTTCGTGCGTCCCTCCGGCCTCATGCGCTTAATGGCGAACTGAACGGCCTCGGCGATGCTGATTCCGTGCTGGCGTAGCAAAGGGATGTTTGCGGCCACCTCGCGCCGGTCTGCATCGGTGAGAGCAAAAAAACCCTCCCCCTCCATGCGATACCCCTGAAATGACCTCTCCGCCCATTGCTCGGCATCTGGACGGCTCTTGAATTGCTTACGTTCACGGCCCTTGCCGGTGACTTTAGCGGGGAGGGTAACAAGGTAGGATGCGCCGAAGGCATCCCCGCCGTTCAGATTGAGCATCTCACGAATGCGAATGCCCGACTTTTTGGGATACTCCCATGCGGCAAGTGCCTTGGTTGTCGTTCGCGCCATGCGTTGCAATGCACCGCAAAGCCCTGCCTCATTCAACCTTATTTTGACAGGAATGAGACAGGAATAACTTAGAATTAACCTAAGTCATTGATTAAAATGGTGGAGGTGCCGGGATTTGAACCCGGGTCCCCATGGCCTTCGCACACCGCGTCTACCCTTATGTGCTGGTATTTATCTCGCCGGCGTAACGCGACCAACCGCGCTTAGACACCGACCAATCCCCGGGTTGAAGATACGACGCAAAGCCCGCGGATGGCTCCATGCGTTATTCCTGCTGTCGTCGTCCACGTTGGTTAGCAGGAGTCACCAGGCGGACGTCACTGCATTAAGCAGCGAGGGGCATTTCTTCAGTGTTGCCGTTTGTTTGTTTTGAAAGGGGTTTAACGAGAGACTTTCACTCTCGAAGGGCAGCGGCGCACTCCAACCAAGGGTCGAATCCAGAACACCCCCAAAGTGGGTTCACGAAACGACTGGCGTGCAGCCAATCAAAGAACAGAAATTTAATATTTACCCAATCTTCGCCATGCCGCAAGGGCTGTTTCGCCGTCCCTTAATCAACACCTTCCCATAATCACCCTCGACTGGAGGAATCCACCCTGATTAACCCACAGTCTTTCAGTATCTGTCACCCCTCACCCCATGAAAAAAAGCCTCTTCAAGACCGCCGATGGTAAAAACCACTTCGTGACGTTCGCACTCGTCAGTTCGCTGTTCCTCCTCTGGGGGTTCTGCAACGGCATGATCGACGTCATGGACAAGCATTTTCAGAGGGAGCTGCACCTGACGCTCGCCCAATCCGCTTGGGTGCAATTTGCCCACTACCTCGGCTATTTCCTGATGGCCCTGCCCGCCGGTCTGCTCGCCAGCAAGCTCGGCTACAAGGGCGGCATCATCGTCGGTCTTCTTATGGTGGCGGTGGGTGGCTTCTGGTTTATCCCGGCCACGCACATTGCCGCCTTCTGGGCCTTCCTGCTCGGCGTATGCTTCATCGCCGCCGGCCTTACCTTCCTCGAAACGGTCGCCAATCCCTACACAACCGTTCTCGGCCCGCCGGAATTCGCCGCCACCCGCATCAATCTCGCCCAGTCCTGCAACGGCATCGGCTGGATCTTCGGCCCCATCGCCGGCGGCATGTTTTTCTACGGCAAGGACGAAGCGGGCGTCAGCACTGGCAGCCAGACGCTGTGGATTCCCTACGCAGCCGTCGCCGTCGTGGTGATCATCCTGTCCGTCGTCTTCTATTACGCCAGCGTGCCCGACATCAAAACCGAGGACACCTACCACCTCGACGACTCCACTCCCGGCGTGTCGCACTCGATCTGGTCGCACCCGCACTTCGTCATGGCTGTCGTCGCCCAGTTTGTTTACGTCGCCGCGCAATCCGGCATCTTCAGCTTCTTCATCAACTACATGACGTCCGAAGTGCCCACCATTCCGTCCTCTTGGAACACCGGCATGACGGCCGGTTGGTTCGAGCCCAACAAACTCGGCCTGCTCGCGTTAAGCGATAAAGGGGCCGCCTACCTCGCCTCCCTCGGCTTCTTCTGCTTCCTCGCCGGCCGCTTCTCCGGCGCCGCCATCCTCAAAAAATTCCCCGCCCACAAGGTCCTCGGCCTCTACGGCCTCCTCAACGTCATCGCATGCCTCGTGGTGTTCCTTAAACTCGGCTGGGTGTCCGTCGCCGCCGTGTTCGCGAGTTATTTTTTCATGTCCATCATGTTCCCGACGATCTTCGCCCTCGGCATCCACGGTCTCGGTGCCCGCGCCAAGAAAGCCTCGTCGTTCATCGTCATGGCAATCATGGGCGGTGCGATTGTTCCGAAAATCATGGGTTCCATCGGCGACCACTACGGCATGTCACGCAGCTTCATCGTCCCGCTGCTCTGCTTCGCCGTCGTGGCCTACTACGGCTACAGTTGGTCGCGCCTCAGCAAATCCATCGGCATCGTCGGCCTCGCCGCTAAGGCCGGCCACTGAGTCACCTCCTGCGAACGCTTCGCTACACCTAAGCCCGACCTTCACCGGCCGGGTTTTTTTGCGTCCGGAAATTCTCCCGTGCTTTCCCCTTGCCCGTCTCACCGCACGCGTTGCAATCAACCTTTCTTTTCATGGCTGAACCCACCGTCCTCCCCAACGCCGACCACGTCCTCCTTATCGCCAAGGAACTCGGCTCAACCGTCAAAATCCACCAGGTCGCCGCGACCGCCCAGCTCCTCAAGGAAGGCGCCACCGTCCATCATCGCCCACTACCGCAAAGAAGTCACCGGCGAACTCGACGAGGTCCAGATCACCACCATCCGCGACCGCCTCGAACAACTCGCCCAGCTCGACGAACGCCGCGCCTCCATCCTCGCCTCGCTGAAAGAGCGCAACCTTCTCACCGACGCCCTCGCCACCCAGATCGCCAACGCCGAGACCCTCACCCGCCTCGAAGACATCTACCTCCCCTTCCGCCCGAAAAAGCGCACCCGCGCCACCATCGCCCGCGAAAAGGGCCTCGAACCTCTCGCCGAACTTCTCTGGCTCCAGGACCCCGCCACCGACGTCCCCGCCGCCGCCCAAGCCTACGTCGGCCGCGAGTTCACTGCCGACGACGGCAAGAACGTCGTCTCAAGAATTCTCACCACCGACGAAGCCCTCGCCGGCGCCCGCGACATCATCGCCGAGCGCATCAACGACGACGCCACCGCCCGCGAAAAACTCCGCGTCCTCTACAAATCCTCCGCCGTCGTAAGCTCGAAAGTCATCCCCGGCAAGGAAGCCGAGGCCGCCAAATTCAAAGACTACTTCGAGTGGTCCGAGCCGCTTTCGAAGTGCCCCTCGCACCGCCTCCTCGCCATGCGCCGCGGCGAAAAAGAACTCTTCCTGATGATGCGCATCACCGTGGACGAAACCCTCGCGCTCGCCGAACTCGAACGCCTCATCGTCAAGGGCACCCACCCGTCCGCCGCCCAGGTCCGCCTCGCCGCGCAGGACAGCCTCAAGCGCCTCCTCGCCCCCGCGATGGAAACCGAGTTCCGCCTCGATTCCAAAAAGCAGGCCGACGTCGCCGCCATCAAAGTTTTCACCGACAACGTCCGCGAACTCCTCCTCGCCGCGCCCCTCGGCCAAAAAGCCGTCATGGCCATCGACCCCGGCTTCCGCACCGGCTGCAAGACGGTCCTCCTCGATCGCCAGGGCAAACTCCTCCACAACGACGTCATCTACCCCGACCGCCACGAAGCCGAGGCCACCGCAAAAATCAAAGGCTTCATCGACTTCTTCAAGATCGAGGCCATCGCCATCGGCAACGGCACCGGCGGACGCGAAACGGAAACCTTCGTCCGCGCCCTCAAGCTCCCCGCCTCCATCCAGATCGTGATGGTCAACGAATCCGGCGCCTCCATCTACTCCGCCAGCGACGTCGCCCGCGAAGAATTCCCCGACCAGGACCTCACCGTGCGCGGCGCCGTCTCCATCGGCCGCCGCCTCATGGACCCGCTCGCCGAACTCGTGAAGCTCGACCCCAAGTCCATCGGCGTCGGCCAATACCAGCACGACGTCGAGCAAAACGCGTTGAAACGCTCCCTCGACGACACCGTCGTCAGCTGCGTGAACGGCGTCGGCGTCGAACTCAACACCGCGTCTAAACAACTCCTCGCCCAGGTCTCCGGCCTCAACGCCCGCAGCGCTGCCGCCATCGTCGCCCGCCGCAACGAAAAAGGTGCCTTCAAAACCCGCGCCGAACTCCTCGACGTCACCGGCCTCGGCCCCAAAGCCTACGAACAAGCCGCCGGCTTTCTCCGCATCCAGGGCGCCGCACACCCCCTCGACGCCTCCGCCGTCCACCCCGAACGCTACGCCCTCGTCGAAAAAATGGCCGCCGACCTCGGCTGCACCGTAGCCGATCTCCTCTGCGACGAAAAATACCGCAAGAAGATCAACCTCCAGACCTACGTCACCGACACCGTCGGCCTGCCCACGTTGACCGACATCATGGCCGAGCTTGCCAAACCCGGCCGCGACCCACGTGAAAAATTTGAAGCCTTTAGCTTCCAGGACGGCGTCAACAAACCCGAAGATCTGAAACCTGGCATGCGCCTCCCCGGCATCGTGACCAACGTCACCGCCTTCGGCGCCTTCGTGGACATCGGCGTGCACCAGGACGGACTCGTCCACGTCAGCCAGCTCGCCGACAGCTTCGTCAAAGACCCGGCGGCCGTGGTGAAGCCCGGCCAGAAAGTCAGCGTCACCGTGACCGAGATCGACCTCGCCCGCGGCCGCATTGCCTTGTCCATGCGCAGCGCCCCGCAACTCGGCGCGAAGACCGGCACCGCCGCCCCGCGCACGAGCCCCGGCCAGTCGCGCCCCTCCCCGACCGCCGTCCCCGCCCCGCGTCCCCAAGAGTCGCTCACCAACGACTGGTTCAACGCCGCCCTCAACAAAAAGCGCTGACCCCCGCGCCCGCCAAGCCACGGCCATCGCCCAAGCCAAAGTGTCACCTAATAGGTGACACTTTGGCTTTTATCTGCATCGTCGGTTTTATGAAGCCAATCCATCCTCGACTAAAAATGGCCCTCGAACTTGGCGGTGCCTTGGCTATCGCCGCCGAAGCGACCACCCGTGCCGTTAAAAAAAGCCGCGCCCAAGCCCGGGGATCACACGGAGTCGCGCTTCACCCCGGCACGGACACTCCGCTTTGGAACGAGTTATCGTTGGCATTAAGAAACTTATCTTGGAGCTATGGCGAGAAAGCCCGTCTCGCCCGCATCCTCGGGCTGCCTCGCCAGCGCGTGGATGATTTCATCATCAGCCGGCGTCGCCTGCCCGACGCTGAACGCACGCTTTTGCTACTCCACTGGCTAAGCGCCCGCCAAAAAGGCGTCCACCTCGCGTGACCAGAACCAACAAAAGTGTCACCTAATAGGTGACACTTTTCCCGGATAATAGGGAACAGATCAGGGCGACGGAGTGGGAGCGAGTTACGATATTCACCACTCGATCTTTCCTAATAAGTCTCCGTCATAAGCGTCGTCACCCCGACGCCCCATGAATATCCCCATTGTTTCCCGTTGCGCGTGGCTGCTTGCCGCGCTTGCCCTCTCCCCGCCCGCCCATCTCCCCGCCCAGGCACTCGATGAAGCCCTTAAAAGCTTCAAAGCCGCACCTACGATCAGCACATCAAGCTCAGCCGACGCCGCCTACGCCGGCAACGTCCTGCGCGAATGGGACAACGCCCAAAGCCAGCTCAGCGGCCTCGACAGCTACATCGACGGCAACGATTTCAACAACGCCCTCAGCCAAGCCCGCCAATATTCCCGCAGCGCCCGCTCTGCCGAGATCCGCAAACTCTGGGACAACCTCGTCACCGCCCTCCAGACCGAGGCCAAAGCCCGCGAAACCGCCTTCAACCAAAAGGTGGACGAAGTCTGCATCCGCAGTGGAAAAATAGCCCTCGCCGCCGCCAAATCCGCCGAACTGGACGGCGTGCTCGATGAACTCTACGCGCTCCAGGAAGCCCGCAACAACGGATACAACAACCGGCTCCAGCGCACCTACAACCGCATCGACAACACCCTGAATTTTTTGAACGGCTGGCAAGATTACCTCAGCCAGTTGGAAAGCGGCGACATCGACTCCACCCGCAACGCCCTCCGCAATCTCAATTCCAACAGCTACCGCTACCGCCCCGTCAGCCGCTCCGACGTCCTCAAACTCATCGCCTCCCTAAAAACCCCCGCCGCCGTCACCACTCCTGAAAACCTCCTCGGCGGTGCCACCCTCGACAACCTCCCGATGATCCGCGTCCGCATCGCCGCCGCCCAAGAGACCTCCACCAACCGCCGCACCAACGAACTCTACTCCCTGCTCGTCGATCTCGACTCCCTCATCCGCGCCGTCGGCGAACTCAAGGCCGACCGCCCCGTCAACGGACGCGAACTCCTCCGCAACTCCAGTTCCCCCGCCCACGCCTACCAAGATGCCATTCTCAAGCTGCGGGACGACTACATCATCCGCGCCCTTCCCAAGCTCAGCGGTCTCGCCCAGCCCGGCCAGCCTCAGCCCAACGAAACCGCCATCGCCTACCTCCACCGCCTCGTTGACGAAGCCGTGAAAGCCGAAGACTGGCCCCGCGCCCAACGCCTTGCCGCCGTCGAACGCGAGCTGACTCCCGGCGGCACCTCTTGCTCTGACCGCGAGCCGATCGTCGGCGCCAACCCCGCCGTTGCCATCGCCGCATGGACCAACGCCCAGCGTATGGACAAAGCCGCTCAACCCCTCGCCGCCGCCGAACTCTATCGCCAGGCCCTCACCGCCGGCGCCCCGCCGAAACTCGAAGAAAAAATCATCGCCCGCCTCCGCGAACTCGCCACGGAGTCCCCCGAATCGATCAAACCCGCGCGCTGAGCCACCGTCGTGCGCTGCAAACAAACCTGATTTTATAGGCAACAAACCCCCGGGAATCTGCTCTACTCCTTTCGTATGCCCCATATCACCCCTGAAGTTATCGGCGCGAAGCTCATCCTTCGCGGTATTCACCTCAATCTCTCCGACGCGATGAAGACCGCCATCCACGAAAAAGTGGGGCGCCTCCTCCGTCACGAACCCCGCATCGACCGCATCCGCATCGATGTGGACCTCGACAAAACCAAGGGCGCCCTCGCCCACTTCGTCGCCAAAGGCCACATCGAAATCGGCGGCCCCGACTTGGTCGCGTCCGTTGACAGCGACGACGCCTACAAATCGGTTGATCTCCTGATGGACAAACTCGACGGCCTCCTCCGCAAGCGCCACAGCGAGCTCAAAGATAAGCGCCATCATCCCCACGCCGTGGACCTCGGCGGCCCCCTGCCCAAGGCGGTCTGAACTCCCGCATCAGGCGGGATACGACCTCCGGGCGCGTTTTTGACCGCAAACAAATCAAACGGTGCTCGGAGATCGCCGTCCATCTCCGCCAAACGCGACGGACCCTCCGTCGCGTTTTTTTATGCCCCCGGACGGCTAAAATTCGCTCGGCACAAGGGTTTTGCACGCACTAAGGTCTTTGTCGTGCCACCCCTCAAAATTCTCTTCGTAACGCCCGAAGTCGAACCGTTTGTAAAAGTAGGAGGTCTGGCCGACATGGTCGGCGCACTGCCTAAGGAACTCGCCGCCCTCGGCCACGACGTGCGCATCGTGTGCCCCGCCTACGGTTCCGTGCGCATCCACAGTCCGCGCACCGCCCTGCCTAATCCGCTCGGCGTGGATGTCGGCACCGAGGCGCACTGGGCGCGCACGTGGGAAACCATGCTGCCCGGCGCGAAGGTTCCGGTGTATTTGATCGAACACGACGGCTTCTTCGCGCGCCCCGAGGTTTACAGCGGCTCACACGGCGACAACGACCTGCGCTTCGCCTTCCTCTCCCGCGCCGCGCTCACGCTCTGCCAGCAGCTCGACTGGACACCCGACGTAGTCCACGGCCACGACTGGACGACCGGGCTCGTCCCCGTGTTTCTCAACACCACGCTCAAGGACACCCCGTTGGGCAAAACCGCCTCGGTTTTCACCATTCACAATCTTGAGCACCAGGGCTACGCCGACCGCCGCGTGATCGACTTCGCCCGCCTGCCGCACTCCGAGTTCCGTTCGGACAGCCTGGAATCCGTCGGCGCGGTCAACCTGATGAAGGCCGGGCTCTACCACTCGACCAAGCTCACCACCGTCAGCCCGACCTATGCGGAGGAAATCAAAACTTCGGCAGGGGGCTGGGGTCTCGATGAGGTGCTGCGTTTCCGCGCCGCCGATCTCGTGGGCATCGTGAACGGCATCGATACCGACATTTGGAATCCCGCGACCGACCGTTTTCTGCCCGCGCCCTACAGCGCCGCAGATCTGCGCGGAAAAGCCGCCGCCAAGTCCGCCCTGCAGGCCAAGCTCGGCCTCGCGCAGGACCCGCACATCGCCGTGTTCGGCATCGTGGCGCGCTTCGCCTCTCAGAAAGGCCTCGATCTTCTGGCCGAGGCGTTGCCACACATCATGGACCGCATGCACGTGCAGTTCGCCATTCTCGGTTCTGGCGATCCCGGGCTGGAGCACACGTTCCGCTGGGCGGCGGCGGCCTATCCCGGACGTGTCGGCGTGTGGATCGGCTATGACAACGAGCTCTCCCATCTTATCCAAGGCGGCAGCGATTGTTTCCTCGTGCCAAGCCGCAGCGAGCCCTGCGGACTCACGCAGCTCTATGCGATGCGCTACGGCACAGTGCCGCTGGTGCGCGCCACCGGCGGGCTCATCGATACGGTCGAACAGTTTGTCGAAGGCAAAGGCAAGGGCACCGGGTTCGTTTTCAAAGACGCCACCGCGCCCGCCCTCTACAACACCATCGGCTGGGCCTGCGCGACCTACTACGACCGCCCGGCGGAATTCGCCCGTCTGCGCCTGAATGGCATGACGCGCGACTTCAGCTGGAAAAAAAGCGCCCCGCATTACGTGGACGTTTACCGCTGGGCGGTCGAAGCGCGCACGGGACAGAAGCTGGGCTAACCCGCGCGCACCCGTATTTAACGGTAAGGCTGGTGGAGCTCCACCGGCTTCGCCGCCTTGCCCTTCGAGCGGATGCGCAGGTTGAGCATTTCCACACCGAAGGCGAAGGCCATGGAGAAGTAGATGTAACCCTTCGGGATGTGCTGGCCGAGCGCCTCGCCCACCAGCGTCATCCCGATGAGGATCAGAAAACTTAACGCGAGCATCTTAAGCGTCGGGTGCCGGTTAACGAAGTCGCTGATCGCCTTCGCAAACACGAGCATTACCCCCAGAGCTAGAACCACCGCCGCAATCATCACGCCCAGATGCTGGGCCATGCCGACCGCCGTGATGACCGAGTCGAGCGAGAAAACGATGTCGAGGAGCAGAATCTGCACGATGGTGGCGCCAAACGACGTGACCTTGCCGCCTGCTGTCTCATGCCCGTCCGCGCTTTCCAGTTTTTCGTGAAGCTCGATTACGCTTTTACCAATAAGAAACAGACCGCCGCCAAGGAGGATAAGTCCCTTTCCAGTCATGTCCGCGTGCAACACAGGCACCGTGAAGAGGACCGTGGTAAGCTTCATCAGCCAAGTCAGACTGCAGAGCAGCAGAATACGTGTGATAAGCGCGAGCGAAAGGCCGAGCTTGCGGGCCTTCTCCTGCTGATTTGCGGGCAGTTTCCCGGCGAGGATCGAGATGAAGATGATGTTGTCGATGCCGAGCACGATCTCGAGCGCGGTCAGCGTGAAGAGGGAAATCCAGATTTGCGGGTCGGTGAGCCAGTCCATGGTCACGGGAGAAAGCCGACCGCATGCCTAAGCGTCAACGGGATGCCGCTTACAAAGCGGCGCGTCCTTTCAAGCCGGGAAAATCCAGCCCAGACCGAGACGCAGCCAGAGCGGGATCAGGAACAGCCCGAGCACCGTCGTGCCGATCACGATCTGCACCGCGGTCAGCGTTCGCCCGCCGTAGTGTTTCGCGATCACCAGCGGAAGAATCCCCGCCGGCATCGCCGCCTGCACGATCATCACACGCTTCAAGTCGTCAGGAAACGGGATAAATTTCGCCAGCAACAAAAACAGCACCGGAAGCACCCCCAGCCGCAGCACGCTGGACGCAACGGTGACGCGCACATCGAACAATTCGCGCGGACGGCCAAAATATTCCATTAGTGCAGCCCCGATTAAAAGCAGGCCCAGCGGAATCGCGCAGGCCGCGCTCAAATGGATCACGTTGGTCGCCACCGAAGGCATGAAACAGCCTACTTCCAACGTGTTTCCCAGAACCGCCGTGATCAGCGCGACCACCGGCGCGTTGAAAAGCTTGCGCCAGCCCTCGCGCAGAGAAAGTCCCGCCAGCATCAAGATGCCCACCGTCCAGATCGCAGCCTCGCAGCCAACGTTGTGGACCAGCATCACCCCCACGCTACCGCTGTGGCCCGCAAACAACGCAGCCATAAGCGGCAGCGCCATGTAGCCATAGTTGTAGATGCCCGTGGAAAACGCGAAGGTCCGCAGGCCCTGCCCTTGGGTGAGCCCCAGTGCCCGGCCCACATAATAAGCCAAGTAAATACCCATCGCGATCGTCGCGAAGCCGACAAGCGGCGCCAGCAGCAGATTGCCCGGCTGGCGCAACGCGACGTTGCCCAGCACGTTTTCAAAAATGAGACACGGGTAGAGAAAATTGACGACCAGCTTGAGCAGGCTCTCGTCCGCCTCGGCGTTGAGCCAGCGCACCCGGCGCATCACCGCGCCAATCCCGATCAGGGCAAAAACGGGCAGAATGAGCAGCAGCAATTGCCAGTAGGAAGGCATGGCGGATTACTCGTTTTCCACTCCCGCCATCGCCCGGCCCGCGAGCCAGCCGGTCGTCCACGCGGCCTGAAAATTAAACCCGCCGGTCACACCGTCGATGTCGAGCAGCTCGCCCGCGAAATGCAGCCCCGGGCACAGGCGGCTTTCCATCGTCTTGAAGTCCACCTCGCGCAACCGCACCCCGCCGCAGGTGACAAACTCCTCCTTGTTTAGGCTCTTGCCCTCAACCGTGAACTCACCCGCCGCAAGCTGCGCGGCGAAAGCCTCCAGCGCGACGTTCGAGACCGACGTCCACACCGTTTCCGGCGCGATACCGGCCGCGACCGCCAGCCGCTCCCAAAGGCGGGACGGCAACGTGAACGGATTCCACGTCGTGATTTTTTTCTTCAAGTTTACCGCGCGCGCCGCCACCAGCGCGGCCTGCACCTGCGCCGGCGTGCGCTCGCCCACCCACGAAACCCCGAGCGTAAACTTATAGCCGCATTCCGCGAGTTCGCGTGCGCCCCACGCGGAAAGTTTCAACACCGCCGGGCCGCTCATGCCCCAATGCGTCACGAGCAACGGCCCGTGCTCGCGCAGCCGCGTGCCGTTCACCGTGGTCATCGCGTCGAGCACCGACAGGCCCTCGAGACCGCGAATGCGCGCATCGTCGATATGAAATGTAAACAACGACGGCACCGGCGCCTCGATGGTGTGCCCGAGTTCTGCCGCGATGATCGAGCCAACGGAACTCTTGTTTCCGCCGGTGGCCAGCAGCATGCGGTCAAACTCGCCGACGGAACTGTCGGTAAACTCGACGCGAAAACCGCCTGCTTCCATTCGCTCCACCTGGCGCACGCCCATGCTGGTGAAAACTTTCACGCCCGCCTTGTCCGCCGCGAGCCTCAGGCAGTCCACGATCGTCTCCGAGTTGTCCGTCACGGGGAACATGCGTCCGTCGTTTTCGGTCTTCAGCTCGACACCGCGCGCCGCGAACCAAGCGATGGTTTCACGGGGGCCGAAGCGGTTGAACGGCCCCGTCAGCTCGCGGCCACCGCGAGGGTAACGCTTCACCAGCTCGCGCGGCTCGGGGCATGCATGGGTGACGTTGCAACGCCCCCCGCCCGAGACACGGACCTTGGCCAGCGGGTGCGCGGTGGCCTCGTAGAGCACGACATGCGCGACGGGGTTCGCCTCGGCGCAGGCGATGGCCGCGAAAAAACCGGCGGCGCCGCCACCCACCACGATCACACGAGGAGAAGTCATCACAGGCTGCCTAGCGTGCGGGCCGCCATGCGGTTGTCGAAAACGAAAAACCGCCGGGCCTGGCGGCACCGGCGGTTGGATTTAGAAAAGACTTTTAAGGTCGATGCGGTTTGCAGGCGTTGACCTTACTTGCCGGCTTTCACCGCCTCGATCTGGGTCTTGTAGTCGGCCCTGAGTGCCTTCTCTTTAGCCTTCTTGTCGGCATCCTTGGTCTTGGTGTCGGCCTTGAGCTCCTTGAGAGCCTTATGCTCTTCTTTAACGAGAGCAGCAATTTTGGCCTGCTGTTCGGGAGTGAGCTTGGCATCACCGGCGGTAGCGGTGGTGGAAGTGCCTTCGGCACGAACCACAGGAGCAGCCGCAAAAGCGACCAGCGCGATAATAGAAAGCAACAGTTTGAACGATTTCATCGAGGTTATGGGATTGTGATCTGAACGATCAGGAAAATATGACCCTGACCGAGGCCAAGAGTGCCAAAAAAATCGGCGGGAGTCCAAGCCGATTACTGGGCGGGGCCCGATTTGGGCGCAGGGGCTTCGCCACTTTTTTCTTTGTGCTTCTCGCGACCGGCCTTGAATTTGGCCTGCTGTTCAGACGTAAGAATCGGAATAATTTGCTCAACATGCGCCTTGTGGATTTCCATGGCCTTCGCCCGCTTGGCTTCCTTGTCCACCGTGGCGTCTTGTTTGAGAGCCTTCATGGCGGCCATTTCATCCGCGATGATGGGTTTGATCTTGGCGACTTGCTCGTCGGTGAGACCGAGTCTTTCGGTGAGTTCCTTGAGACGATCAAAACGGGAACCCTTATGCTCAGGGGCGCCGGCAGGAGGAGTGACCGGAGCGTCTTCAGCGCGAAGGACAGGCGCGGCCGCGAAAGCAACCAGTGCGAGAACAGACAGGAATAGTTTGAATGATTTCATGATTTGACGGGGTTTGAGGTTTATTGAACTCACCCGGCTAGACGCCAACCAAAGAACAAGGTTACATCTCCATATGAACCTCGCCCGGCTGACCAAGCTCGCCGAAAGCACCGTCACCTCCACGCGCAAATCTCTCCCCGCAGCTCTGCGAGACGCATCTGCCGATGTGCCCGTGACGTTTCAAGATTGGCCCTCTGAGGAAATATTGAGTGGTGAATTCGAACCTGACATCCTCGGTCTTTTCATTGGGCCGCCGCATGGCGCGGCAAGTGACGAAACCCAAGGACTTCCTCCGCAGATCCTACTGTTTATCGGCAATATCTGGGAGTTTGCCGAGGGCGACCACGAGGTGTTTTTCGACGAAGTGCGGCTCACCTACCTACACGAGCTGGGACATTACTTTGGCTGGGATGAGGACGATCTCGCCGAACGCGGGCTGGATTAAGGAACCCGGGAACCTTCCCGACTCCGCGCTTTCCATCCGGCCGCGCCTTCGCATAATAAAAAAATATCTCTTTATGAAAAAACTTCTCTGCCTTCTCCTCGGTCTCACCGTCGCCGCCACCCTGCGCGCGGATGCCAGCGCCGATCATGACACCTTCGTAACGCGCGTGGAAACCTGCGAAGCCATCCTCCGCGAGTTTCAGGCTGACCCGGGTAACGCCATCCCCGCCGAGATTCTGCAACGCGCCAAGGCCATCGTGATCACCAACCAGATCAAGGCCGGCATCATCCTCGGCTTCAAAGCCGGTTACGGCGCGATCATGGTCAAAAAATCCAACGGCCAGTGGAGCATCCCCGTCCTCGTCAGATTTGGAGACACCAGCCTCGGCCTGCAGCTTGGCGGCTCTTCCGTGCAGTCGGTCTATATCGTCATGAACGAGAAGACCCCGAGCCTCTTGTTCGAGGGCCGTTTCAACATCGGTGTTGACGCCCAGGCCGTCGCCGGCCCACGCGTCGCGGAAAAGGAAACGTGGAACCGCGAACTGCTCAACACGCCCGTCCTCGTTTACTCTAAGAACAAAGGTCTCTACGCCGGCGCCACCGTGAAGACCGGCTACCTCACCCGCAGCGACGCCATCAACCGCGCCTATTACGGCGTGCCATACGACCTCCCCGAGCTGCTCTACGGCAGCTTCGTCAACCCCATCCCCGCCGACGTGAAGCCCCTCATGGACTTCGTCGCGCAGCTTTCGCCATAAGCCGCCATGGCCACCCCCGCCGCCGGCCTGCATCACGTCGCCCTCAAAACCCAGTCTTGGGACGCTTCCCTCTCCTTCTACAAGAGCGTCCTCGGCTTCACCGAAAAAATCCTCTGGGCCTATCCCGACGGCAACCGCGCCGGCCTGCTCGACACCGGAGGTGGCAGCTATCTGGAAATCTTTGAGGACGCCAACTACACGCCCGCGCCCAACGGTGCCCTGCTGCACCTCGCCCTGCGCACCAAGACCCTGGACGCGGAAATCGCCCGCATCCGAGCCGCCGGCCGCAAGATCACCGTCGAGCCGAAGGACGTGACCATCAAGACGACCAACGGCGTCGGCCCCGTCCCCATCCGCATCGCGTTTTTCGAGGGTCCCAACGGCGAAATCTGGGAGCTGTTTCAGAACGACCTGACGTGAGCAGGCGACGCGGCGATCTCCGGCGATCCGCCGTCCGCCTCACTGCTGCAACCACGTCAGCGCAGGCCGGCTTGCAGTCCCGGCCAGAACTCCCGCATCCGCCCACACGCACTCGCCGGTGCGCTCGTCGCCATCAAGCAAGGCCACGAAATCGAGCAGCGGCCCGCCGTCGGGCGACATCCAAAACTTCACGATGTCCACGGCCGGCAGCGTTTTTCGTCCGAGAATTTCCTCCAGAGGGGAATCGATCATTCCGTTCAGCGAGCGATAAACCAGCTCGGTGCACACCAGCTAGTCCGCGCTGAAAAAATCGAAGTCGCAGGGTTTTCCCGTGTGGCTGAACGCCCGCGCAATCACCTCGGCCTTTTGTAACGGAGTCAGCTTCGGCCGAAGAATCGCCGCCGAGTCGGCCTCGCCGATCGAGTGCTCCACCGTGGAAAACACCACGCCCTCACTCACCGCCTCGATGATCGCGTGCTGGTGTCCGATCGCATCGCGCTTCGCGAACTCGTCCCAGTGCTTCAGAACGCGCAGGTCCTGGTCGAAACCCGCCGCGCGCAGCGCCTCGCTGTGCGCCCGCACGCGCGCCGCCACCGCCTCGGCCCGCGGACGGTCCGTGCGATAAAAATGGTTGATCGCATCCACCGCCGCCTGCTGACGGCGCAGACCGATAAGTGCGTTCTTCCGTTGGAAACCCGCCGACGGCAGCAGCGCCTCCAAATCGTCCAGCAACGGCTGCCACTCCGCCTCGTCGAGGTGCAGCACGACGGACTTCAGCCGCGTGTTGGGCTCGGCCGTGAGCGTGCGCATCGCGAGATGTTCATCGCCGTTGTTTTGGGCGAGCCACTCGGCCGCGTCCACCGACTCGCCGAGCTTGAGCCACACCGCGCTGCGAAACCGCTCCTTTTGCTCGCCGTGCAAACCCACCGGCACGATCTTCAAGTCCTGCGTGCCCTCCGCGACCGCTTGCAGGGCCAGCCGCGCCGCGCCTGAGCGCACCAGCGCGAGGTGGTCTTGATCGTGGCTTTTCCCCTCTGGAAAAATCCCCATCACATGTCCGGCGGCGACTTGCTTCGCAGCTTCCGCCAGCGACTCAAGGTTCTTGGAAACCTGGCTGCGGTCGTCGCTCCCGCGATAGGCCGGAACCATCCCGAGCGCGTAAAGCAGTTTTCCAAAGAACGGGATGGAGAACAGCGGGTCCTTCGCCATCAGCCGCCCGAGCGTCGCGCCACGATGCCGAGCAGCACGGGATCGATCAGCGAATTGGGATGGTTCGCCACCAACAGCACGGGGCCGGAGTGTGGGATGTTGTCCGCCCCCGTCACCTCGATGCGCGGATAATAAAACCTGATCATCGAGCGGACCAGTCGCCGCGCAAAAGAACCGGGGAATTCGGATAGCGCCATGAACAAAAATCAGTTTGCTGTGCTCAGATAAGTTGCGAGTTCGCCGATCACCGCATCCGTCACCGCCGCCTGCGCCTGGACGCGCTTCATGGCCGGGCACACCACTCGCCCGGTGACAACATGCCAGCGACGGGGAGTGATCCGGTGCGCGATCGCCCAAAAGGCAAACGGCTCGTCCACCCCGCGCTCACGCGCAGGCTCCGCATATCCGGTGGTGGCGACCGCCACGTCGGCACCAAAAAGCCGCGCCGCGCCGCGCGCCATCTGCGCGGCGACATCGGCCGAGACGCAATCAACCCTGGCCGCGACGGCGCGTTTCACGCCGAGATGTTTCACTTTCTGATCGAGCGTGTAAGCGGTGACGCCGCCGACAAAATAACCCGACGAACCGGACACCGAGGTAATCGCGGCCTGCACGCGCCCGCCCGTCATGCTCTCGGCGACGGCCAGCGTGAGCGCTAGCTTGCGCAAACACAGGGTTTTCAATTCTTGCGCAGCTGGAGCAGGCATAGTGCGGAAGCTTACGTTTTCCTCGTCACTCGGCGAGCATCCGCGCGCAGGTGTTTCCGCACCCGCCAGCGCTGCGTTTTCGCCACGATGTAACCGACGCACTTCGCCGTGCCGCAGCGGCAGGGGTGCGAACGCCAGCTCTCTACCCCAAAACCGTAGTCAAAGGTCAGCTCCTCGCCCTCGGCAATGTCTCGCATCGCCTTGATCCAGATGCGCCCGCGCACCTTGCTACTCTCGCAATTGCCCTCGCACGAGTGGTTGATCAAACGCGCGGTGTTCCACGCCATGCTGCCGTCGAGATCGTGGCGCTTGTTGAGCTCGAAAATATACACGCACCCGTCCCCGTCGCCACGTTGGGCTTTTTCCAGACGCAGCTCCTCGCGCCGCTCGGACTCGGCCTTGGTGATGCGTTCGCCGAGATACTCGATGATCTTGGTGCCGGCAGGGATCGCCTTGCTCGCGTAAAGCCCGCGCCCATGGATGGTCGAGTTTCTCAACTCGGCCCAAGGCGAACGCGTGCGTGGGCGCCGGGATGCGGCGCTCATGCGTGCAACTCCAGTCCGACCGGGCAATGATCGCTGCCCATCACGTGCGGCTCGATCCACGCGCGCTTGAAGCGGGGCTTGAGCGCGGACGAAGCGAGGAAGTAGTCGATGCGCCAGCCGATGTTTCGCGGCCGCGCGCCGGCGCGATACGTCCACCACGAGTAGTGGCCGGAGCCTTTTTCAAACTCGCGAAACGTATCCACCAGTCCCGCGCCCAAAAACGCGCGGAAGCCCGCCCGCTCCTCGTGGCTGAAACCGGGGTTACCCACGTTTTCCTTCGGGCGGGCTAGGTCGATCTCCTCGTGAGCAACGTTCAGGTCGCCGCACACCACCACGGGCTTTTTCGTTTCGAGCGCCTTCAGGTAGGCAAGAAAATCACGGTCCCACTTCTGACGGTAGGGCAGGCGCGCAAGCTCGTTCTGGGCGTTGGGCACGTAGACGTTGACCAGAAAGAAATCTGCAAACTCCGCCGTGATCACGCGTCCCTCCTGATCGTGCAGATCGTGCCCGAGTCCGTAGGTGACCGAAAGCGGCGCATGTTTCGTGAAGATCGCCGTGCCACTGTAGCCTTTTTTCACGGCGGCGTTCCAGAACGGCGTGTAACCGGTCGGCCACGACACGCCTTGCACGTCGCCCGGATGGCATTTGGTTTCCTGAAGGCAGATCACATCCGCGCCCGTGCCGACCATGTAGTCGGCAAAACCCTTCTGCAGCACGGCGCGGAGCCCATTCACGTTCCAGGAAACAAGTTTCATGCGGCGAGACCTTCGGCGGACGGCGGTGCGATTTCAACACTGGCGTTGCCAGCAGCATGACGATTCTTCACGTTGCCCGCTTCATGTCGGCGTTCACCCACCTCCCCCTCGGCCAGCGCATCCCCGCCAGTCTGCACGGCGTCTCCTGCAGCCTGCCCACCATGCGCGATGTCATCGGCTACGAGGAAAAGGACCCCGAGATTACCAAACACCTCACGTCCGGCTACCCGCGCTTCGTGGTGCATCCGTTTGCCAAACGCGCCGCCGCCCACCTCATCCGCACGCAAGGTCTCGTCGGCCAGAGCCTCTGGCTCACCTCGTCGCGCCGCGCGGCGGAGCGCCTCCGCGCCCACCTCGCCTCGCCCGCCGTGCGTCTGCTCGAAGACGGCCCGCTCACCGGCATCGCCTTCCCCGAGAACGCCGCGCTATCCTCGCGCGCCAAAATTTTTCTCCAGCACACCGGCATGTTCCTCTCCTCACGCGAGGCCGAGGATTATCTCCTGCGCGCCGGTGAGCTCGAATCGGCCCAGCCCGAGACAACGTTCGAAGGCTATGCGGCGGGCAACGTGAAGGGCCATGTCGCCCGCGCCAGCGGCCATGCAGAGTCCGGCGACGTGTTCCTCGCTCCCAGCGGCATGAACGCCATCTACGGCGCCTTCCGTGTCGCCGCCGCGCTCCAGCGCGCCAAGGGCCGCACCCGCTGGCTCCAGTTCGGCTGGCTCTACCTCGACACCATCGCAATCCTCCAAAAATTCACCGACCAACCGGCGCAGGATTATCTTTTCCAGGGCGACGTCTTCGACCTCGATGCACTCCGCCGACTCTTCTCCGAACAGGGTGACAAGATCGCCGGCATCATCACCGAGGTCCCCACCAACCCGCTCATCCAGACACCCGACCTCGCCACCATCCGCGGCCTCTGCCGCTCGCACGGCGCGTTGCTGATCATCGACCCCACCATCGCCTCGCCATTCAACATCGACGTGCTTCCCTATGCCGACGTGATGGTCAACTCCCTCACCAAATACACCGCCAGCGAGGGCGACGTCATCATGGGCTCCGTGGTGGTGAACCCCGAGAGCCCGCACGCCGCAGATTTCCGCGCCCGCCTGCCCGCCGAACTCGAACCCGTCTATTCGCGCGACCTCGAACGCCTCGCCGCCCAGATCGGCGACACCACGGCCGTCATGGCGCAGATCAACAGCTCCACGCCCGCCATCGTGGAGTTCCTCCGCACCCACCCGCGCATCAAGGCCCTCTACTGGTCGCACCACCCCGCCTCGCGCGAGAACTACCTCAAGCTCGCCCGTTCGCCCAACGCGCTCGGCAGCATGCTCTCCTTCGAGCTCGCGATGCCGCTCGCGCTATTCTACGACCGCCTGCGCCTGCCCAAAGGCCCGAGCTTCGGCATGAAGACCACGCTCATCTGCCCGTTCATCTACCTCGCGCACTACGACCTCATCACCAGCGAAACCGGCCGCGCCACGCTGGCCGCCGCCGGCCTCTCGCCGGAGCTGCTGCGCATGTCGATCGGCTGCGAGCCGGCCGAGGACATCATCGCCGCGCTCGCCGAGGCCCTCGGCTGACTGCACCCGCCGCCGGGCCACGGCCTCAAGGTCTGAAAAGTTTGTCACTTAATAAGTGACAAACTTCCTCCGCCCGTCGGTCAGCGAAATGAAGCGGAGGCTCAAAAACACCGCCGCGAACGCCAGGCCCGCCGCCAGCCCGATCCACACGCCCACCGCGCCCAGCGTCGTGTGCAGCCCCAGAAAATACGCCGCCGGAATCGCCAGCAGCCAGTAGGAGACAAACGTGATCGCCGCCGGCACCTTCACGTCGGCCAGCCCGCGCAGCGCCCCCGAACTCACCACCTGCGCGCCGTCAAAGAGTTGAAAAATCGCCGCCACCACCAGCAGCTTCGCCGCGAGCACGACCACCGCCGGATCATCGACAAATCCCCCGGCCAGCCGCCCGCCCGCGCATACGAACACCGCCGCCGCGACGCTCATCACCCCGCACGACAACACCACCGCCCCGAACCCGATCGACCGCAGCGCCGCCGTGCGCCCCTCGCCCACCGCCTTGCCTATGCGCATCCCCACCGCCATCGAGAGCCCGAGCGGAAACATGAACGTAAACGCCGCGCAACTGAGCGCGATCTGGTGTGCCGCCAACGCCGCCGCGCCGATCCAGCCCATGATCAACGCCGCCGTCATGAAAGCCCCCGTCTCGAAAAACAGCATCACCGCCGCCGGCACGCCGATGTGCAGCATCTCGCGGAAACGCGCGCCGCTCAACCCGCCCCACCACGCCACCGGCCACGCCGCCCGAAACTCCGGCGACCGCCGCAGCCACTCGTAAATCACCCCAAGCACCACCACGCGCGACGCCAGCGTCGCCCATCCCGCACCCGCCAGCCCCAGCGCCGGCGCACCGAGGTGCCCGTAGATGAACACCCAGTTCAGAAAAACATTCAGTCCCACCCCTCCGAGCATGATCGCCATCGGCATCCACGGCCTCCCCAATGCCTCCGCAAACTGCCTGAACACCTGAAACACCAGCGCCGGCACCAGCGACACCGCGATGAGCATGTAGAACGGATTCACCGCCGCGACCACCTCCGGCGGCTGCCCCAGGCGATGCAACCCGGCCGACAATCCCGCCATTGCCAACACCTCTACCGCGCCCGCCACCAGAGAAAGCACGACCCCGTGTTTCAACCACACCGCGCCCGCCGCATCGTTACCCGCGCCATGCGCCCGCGAAGCCAGCACCGCCACCGGCATCAGCAGACCCACCCCGACTAAAAAAAATACCGTGAACACACCGCTCGCAAACGCCGAAGCCGCCAGCGGCACCGTGCCGATATGCCCGATCATCACGCTGTCCACCACGCCCATGAGCATCTGGCTCACCTGCCCGACGACGATCGGCAGGGCGAGCGCCAGCGTGGCCCGGGCTTCCTGGAAATGAGTGCGCATCAAACCGCCGAACGTGAACGCGCATCCCGCCCGAAGCACGACGAAAACCATCCTGCTTTTCGATCAGAGGTAGGGCGGGACAGCTACAACCGTCGCGACTACGGATAAATGTTCGCAGTGCGAACATTACACCGGACGGCGCGGACGGCGCAGCGGTCCCGCCCTACCTTTTCGATCATCCGCGCCCATCCGCAAAATCCGCGGCACTTCCGGGATTGCGAGCGGTCGGATTCAAGTGCAACTTCGCCCTTCAACCTTCCTCTTTCCAATGCACACCAAAAGCGCGTTTCTCACCGGCGGACTTCTGAGTCTAGCCCTGTTGACGTCGGGCTGCTCCACCACGGACGGCCGCTCGGCCACCAACCCGCAGCACCCCGGCCCGGCCATCGGCCAAAGCGTGGGCACGGCGGTGGGCGTCGTGGGCGGCAACGTCGTCGGCGCGGTTTACGGCGTGGGCGAAGGCGTCGTGAGCGGCGTGCAAAAACCGTTCACCAACGAGCCGCACGTCGTGCGCGTCTGGCACACCGAGACGACCAGCGACGGCCGCACCATCCAAGTCCCGCAGGACATCCTGGTGGACGAATACGGCCGCCCCGTAGCGAAGTAAGGCCGGCTCGCGAAGGCGGCGGGGCGTTGCTTACCTGCCAATTTAAAGAGTGCGTCTGAAAACTGACGAAACTCGACCAGCCATCTTTTCGGGGCCGTGTTAACCTTCAGATATTCTGGGCCGGACTTTGACCATGTTCGGTCGGGCGCGAGGCGGCAGCGCCATTTGAGGGTTTCCTGCTAGCACTTCTTAACGGATGCATTTTTTATAGCCGACAATGCGGCTCACAATTCGTCCCATTCCCTTAGAGTGATGCTCATTCCTTCCGTATTCAAATCACCCAACGCTTTGCCGTTATCACATTTTGAAACCACCCAAGCGGCGGCTTTCCGACTGACTTGTTCATCGGGATTTAAGAGATCCTGCCCCAACGTGCGTAGTTCCTTAGCTTCGGCGTGATGCCCTGCGAACGGCGTGAGTTCCAACTGTGCCGCTAAGCCAAATGGATCTCTAGTTGTTAGAATTTTACCCGTCACGTTGTCGCCCACTTGCGCAGCAGCCAGACTTGGGCGAACACGAGGGCGAA
>JANXRL010000102.1 GCA_025352985.1 Verrucomicrobiota bacterium | reverse complement strand
GGCGGATGTAAAGGGCGACGTCGCCCGGCTTGAGAAGTGGCAGGAGGCGCTGGCGGCGGCGAAGGGGAATCTTGGCGCCTATCTCATCCTTTATCGGCTGACGATTGCCTGGGGATGGCAGCCGGAGGCGGAGGCTTTACTGCAGGTCGTGGCGAAGAGTTTCCCTGGACAGACCTGGGCGCACGAGGGCTTGGTGCGCGTGTATCAGGCGCAGCGAAATGGGAAGGGTCTGCATGATATCCTCGGGGTATGGCAACAGCAGCAACCGGAGGTGCGTCGCCTGCAAAACGACTGGGCATTGATGGATATGATCGTGGAGCCTGTGCCAGGATGGAATCGGGCTAAGCAAATGGCCGAGGATTTGTATAAAAATGAACCGTCCAACGTTTACTTCGCCACGGGCTGCGCCTTGGCCTACGCGCAGGCGGGACGGACCAAGGAAGCGGTTGAAATCGTGGGTAAGTTTAAGCCGGAAGATCGTCGCTTCCCGCTGCGTGCTCCTTATCTCGCGTATGTTTACGCCCAAGGAGGAATGGCCAAGGAGGCGCGAGAGCAGCTCGCGCTGATGCGGTTTTTGAAGTTTTATAAAGAGGAGATTCAGCTGGCTGATCTCGCCCGAAAACAGGCCGAGCAGATCGAGCAGCATCAGGCGGAAATACGCCGCCTTACGGGTGCGACGATGTTATCTCCGTCCGAGTCCCCGCCGGCTGCAGGAGCTGCCAAGCAGTGAACGCGAAGGGTGAAGCGCACGCCATGGTCGGCGGTGGCGCCGGCGTTTCGGCGGTATTTTTTGTGGCGGCGGTCCTAGGCACGCTTGTCATCATCGGGCTGCCGTTTGCTTCCGCTTGGAACGAGTCCCCTGATTTGGGGCATGGGTGGGCGCTGCCGTGGTTGATCGGCTGGCTGCTTTGGGAACGGCGTGCGGCCATGGTGTCGCTGCAAACGGGGCGGTTGCCCTGGTATGCGTGGCTTGGCTTGGCCGGCTTGGGCGGGGGAGTGTTCTTCGTGCGTTTGCTGTTGGGGTCGTATCCGCTTTTGCCGACGGCGTTATGGACCCTTGGATTGATGTTTACCGCTTTCGCCTTGAGCGCGACGGCGTTGATCGGCGGGGCCAAGGCGGTGCGAGCGTTGGCCATGCCGGTCGCGCTGGTGCTGACGGGTCTGCCTTGGCCAAGCGCGATGGAGAACGCCGTGGTTTTGCCGCTGCGTGAATTGTTGACCACGATCACGGTGGAGACTTTGAATATTGCTGGCGTGCCTTCGTTGGCGAATGGCACGGTCATACAAATCCCCGGGGGCACGGTGGGCGTGGACGAAGCGTGCGGAGGAATGCGTTCGTTGCAGGCTTCGACCATGATAGCCCTGTTTGTCGGCGAGGCGGCTTGGCTCCACTGGAGGCGCAGGTTTGCCTTGATCGGTCTCGCGGTGGCGACCGCAGTGCTGGGAAATCTTTTTCGCGTCGGGCTTTTGACATGCGCCGCTCACACGGGCGGGGAGGTCCGGTTGAATGCATGGCATGATTCGGTGGGGTATCTCGCCCTGATCTGCACCCTGCTGGTGGTGGGCGGGCTGGGCTGGCGATGGGGAGGCAAGGCCGTGCTCTTGGAACCTTCCTCGGGTGGCAATTGGGCGAAGGCACCGCGCATCGGCACCGCCAAGCTGGCGTGGGCTGTGGCGGCTTTGGTGGCCGTGGCGTCGGTGGAGTTGTCCGTGAGGTATTGGTATGGGGAGAGGTTGGAAACCTTGGCGACCCGGTCTGAGTGGCGCGTGGCGTGGCCGGTGCATGCGAACGGGTTTCATGAGGATGTCTTGGGTAAAACCGGGCAGGAATTGCTCAGAGCGGACGATTACGCGGCGGCTTCTTGGAAGACTTCGGAAGGGAGTTCCCGTTCCTCCTACTTCATCGAATGGCGAACCGGGCAAAAGGCGCGCTACCTGCCGACGTTGCACAACCCCTCGATCTGCCTGCCCATGTCTGGAAGCCAGTTGATCGGGCAGTTTGAAACGACTTCCGTGCGCGTTGGCCATTTCGAGCTGCCTTTCACCGGTTACGAGTTTTCTCGCGAGGGGCGGCCCGCCTATGTGTTTACGATTTTATGGGACGCCGACGAGATGCGAGCGTTTGTGCCGCCGCCCGCGATCAACGGATGGATGGCGGAGTTGCGTTTTCGTTGGGCCGATGTGCTCGCCCGTCGCGCGCGTGTGCGGGTGGATGTCTGCACGTATCAGGTGAGCGGCGAGCCCACGCGGGATGCTGCGGTCGCGGCGTTTCGCCGGGAGATCGAGGCGGGGTTTCTGATCGAAGCCGCGCCGGTTGCGTCCACGACTAAATCACGTTAGCATCTTGGCATGTCTCAATCTTCAATGAATACGGAATCCTTGGTGGTAGGCGGCGGATGTTTTTGGTGCACCGAGGCCGCGTATGAACTGCTTCCCGGCGTGAAGGCCGTGGTGAGCGGTTACACTGGCGGTGATGTGGATAACCCCACCTATGATCAGGTCTGCGGTGGAGACAGCGGCCATGCCGAGGTCGTGCGCGTTTATTTCGATTCAGAGCAGGTTTCACTGGAGACGTTGCTCGATTATTTCTGGAAGATCCATGATCCCACCACGCTCAACCGCCAAGGAGCGGACGCTGGCACGCAGTATCGTTCGGCAATTTTTTACGCGGACGCTGCGCAGAGGAAGGCCGCCGAGTCTTCGCTTGCCCGCGCGAATCCCAGCTGGGGGGGCAAGATTGTTACGCAGATCGCACCGCTCGGAAAGTTCTACGAGGCGGAGGCGTATCATCAGGATTATTTCCGCAACAATCCACATGCGGGTTACTGTCACGCGGTCATCAAGCCGAAGATCGACAAGCTGGTGAAGGCGCAGGCCGCTCACTGAGTGCGGCGTCCGCTTTACATCGCACGGCTTTGGGCAACGCTGTGGACATGCCCGAATCGACGCCCGTTAATCCTGAAAACTCCGGCCTGGAGGTGATCTCTTCGTTTGTGCGTAAGCGCAATGTGCTCGTGGCGAAGGCGGACTTTTCCCAGCTCTATGTGGACTACTACCTGCACCTTTCCGATCAGGGACTGAAGGTAGCCCCGGAGCATGACGCGTTGTTCAAGCGAGCACTAGCGGCGTTCGTGCTGCACTCGGCGTCGCGTCCGCATAACGAGCTCACGGCGTGGACCATCAACTTTCAGGAGCCGCTGCTGAACGTGTTTCTCACCGGCGACAATGCCGACGGCTCAGTGGCCGGACGGGTGTTTGCGGAGAACGTGAAGGAGATGCCGAGTAATCTGTTTTTTACGGATGTCGTGCAAGGCACGCAGCCGAAGCGGCGGAGCTCGGTGGAATTTACCGGCGGCGATCCCATCGTCGCGGTTGAGACTTACTACCGGCAGAGCGAGCAGCGGCCGGCGCGGTATTTTCAGACGGGCGAGGAGGAGTTCGCGCTCGTCGCGGCGCATCCCGATTACGACGAGGCCTGGTTCGAGGCACTCACGGTCGAGCAGGTGAAGGCATTTGATACGACCGAGGAGCTGGGGCTGCTGGAGAAGCGCATCCATCGCTGGCATTGCGGGTGCAATCAGGCGCGCATGCTGCAGGTGCTCGCGCCGATTTTTCGTCAGGATGCGGAGGGGCTTTTCGGGGACGACGAGAAGATCGAGATCCGATGTCCACGTTGCGCGGCGCGTTATGCGATCACGCGCGAGGCGCTGGAGGCTTTTGTCGCGAAGGGCTGAGCGAGGGAGGAAAATGTGGCGCGATGGAATCGGATTACCAGGATCGTTTTGGCGGCGTCAGCCGTTTGCTGGGTGCGATGGCATTGGCGCGGTTGCGTGCCTCGCATGTCGCGGTGGTGGGCGTGGGCGGGGTCGGTTCGTGGACGGTGGAGGCGCTCGCCCGCAGCGGGGTGGGGGCGTTGACGCTCATCGACCTCGACGACGTGTGCGTGACCAACGTGAACCGCCAGCTCCACGCGCTCGACGGCCAGATCGGGCGTCCGAAAATCGAGGTGCTGGCCGAGCGAGTGCGGTTGATCAACCCGGCGTGCCGCGTGACGGCGACCCATGCGTTTTCGACCGAGGGCACGGTGAAGGATCTGCTGGCGCCGGGCTTCGACTGCGTGGTGGACGCGGTGGACCGCATGAGCAACAAGGTCCACCTCATCGGCGAGGCGAAGCGGCGCGGCATGGGCTGCGTGACGGTGGGTTCGGCGGGCGGGCGAAAGGACATCGCGCGGATGCGCATCGGCGATCTCGGGCAGGCGTTCAGCGATGAGCTTTTGCGGCAGGTGAGGAAAAAACTGCGGCGCGACTATGCGTTTGAGCACGGTGAGGACGTGATCTTCGGCGTGCGTTGCGTGTGGTCGATCGAGGCGCCGGTTTACCCGCAGGCGGACGGGACGTGCTCGACGGAGCGTGCGCCGGGAGAAAACCTGCGCATCGACTGCGCGACGGGCTTCGGCTCGGGCGTGTGGCTGACGGGGGCGTTCGGACTGGCGGCGGCGCAGGAGGTGGTGGGGCTGCTGCTGGCGCGCGAAGGTTAGGCGTGGGCGAGTTCTCGCTGGAACAAGGTCACTCCCACGCGGGTGATGCGGGCGGCGACCGCCGGGTCGGTGTTTGCATCGAGATGGATCAGGCTGAAGCGATGGGGCAGCAGCAGATCGTCCAGGTCGTCGTAAATCTTGCCGATCATGCGCCAGTCAAGTGATGACCCTCGGAGTGCGAGATCGATGTCCGATCCCGATTTATGAGTGCCCTTCGCGCGTGAGCCGAAAAGAATGGCTCCTTGCACTTGAGGAACGTGCTCAAGAACGGCGGTGATCCGGTCTAGCGTGGACTTGGACAATCCGTGTCGCGGGTTCATGACGATTGTCCGGCCAGTTGGGTGAACTTGGCGAGGAAGGCGGTGAACTCGGGGACGAAGCTGGTGAGCGTAGCATTCACGACTTCGTGGGCGGTTTTTTCGTTGTAGGTGTGACTGCTGCGGTTACGCGCGGCGATCATCGCCATCCATTCGATGCCGTTGGTGATCAAGCCTTGGGCGAAGGCTTCTCGAGTGGCGTCCTTGGAGCCGTAAAGTTCGGTGGTGCCACGGGATTCGAGAAAGTCCTTCAAGGTTTTCCAGGCCAGCTCATGGGTGAACTCAAAGGCTTGGATGAGTCCCTGTTGTTCAAGATCGGACAATTTGCGCTGCTTGGCCAACTCGGCGGCGGCCGACAACTGGGCGAAGGCTTTTTCAAAGCTTTGAAAGCGTTGCAGCCAGCGGATGTCGGAATTCTGGGCCATGCGAGAATGAAACAGCAGATGGCGGACGAGGCCGCAACTATTTCGTCCATGCTGACGGCGGCCCGCTGGGGTGGATCACCGGGGTTTGCGCAGGCGGCGGCGCAGGAAGTGGTGGGGCTGCTGATGGCGGAGAAAAGCAGTTCAGGTTAAAGGCGGAAAACTAGGATCGAAGGGAGTAACGCCCCGTTTTTTTCCCGCCGATTTTCTCGACCAAGCCCGCTTCCAGCAACGGGCGGAGGAGGTCCATGGCGCCTTGTCTGGAAACATCGAGGGCGGCCCAGATATCCGCCGGAGCCATCGTGCGGCGGTCGCGGAGGAGTTGCAGCAGCCGTTCCTGCTTGGGGCGCAGCACGAGCTTGGCCGGCGACTTCAGGTTGTAGGCCTGCACGCGCAGCCAGACGTTTTCCAAGGTCTGGCGGAGGCCTTCCGTGCAATACTCCAGCCAACCGGTGAGGTCTTCGCCTTGGTGGCGCACGGCTTCGAGCGCGGCGTAGTAGCGGGGGCGGTCTTCCCAATAATATTCATCCACCGAAAAGATGTGATGGGGGTCGAATCCGCGCCGGTAAAGTTCCCACAACGGAAGGGCGCGCCCGGTGCGCCCGTTGCCGTCGGCAAAGGGGTGGATGGCTTCGAAGCGGTCGTGCAGGATGGCGGAGCTGAGCACGGGCGAGAGCGTGGCGGAACGTTTATTCCACCAGTCGAGCAGCTCGAACATGAGACCCGAGACATCGGCGGGCGGGGGCGGCATGTAACCGCCCACGCGAACAGAGATGGTGCGGTAGCGACCGGCTTCGCCTTGATCCATGACTTCGCCGGCAAGGATGCGGTGCAGCTTGAACAGGTCGTCGTGCCGGATGGTTTTCTTGGAGGCGTGCTTTTCCACGTAGCGCAGGCCGGCGAAGTAGTTGACGACTTCGCGGCTGGAACGCGTGGCGGAGGCGATGGGTTCGCGACCCTCCTCAAGCGCACGGACCTGTTCCAAGGTGAGCGGGTTGCCCTCGATGGCGGTGGACGCATGGACGTTGCGCGTGCGGGTGTCCTTTTGCAGGGCGGGAATCCATGACAGCTCGACGGCCGCGCCTAAAATCCGTTCTCGGAGCGCCGCCACGGTCTCGACCTGGGACAAGAGGCCGGGGGTAATGGAAAACTGTGGCTCGTAGCTCACGAAAATGAGTCAAGTGTAAGTCAAGTATAAGTCAAGTGGGGGCTGGGGCTGCTGCTGGCGGCAAAGACGGCTGCTGACGGTCGGGGCTAGATTCCGGCAATGGTGTAGCCTAACGACCCCAAGCTCAGCGACGGCGGAGCGTGGCGCGGCGCGTGCCCAACGGTGGAACGAACGAAAGACACCCAAATGTAGATGGCGCTCCGCTCGCAGAAAGCACGCGCCGTGACACGCGGAGC
>JANXRL010000018.1 GCA_025352985.1 Verrucomicrobiota bacterium | reverse complement strand
CATCCACGTGGCCCGATTCAAAGCAGACCGTGAGGCGGCCATTTCTTTCACGGTGGATGATGGCAGGGAGGATGCCGCCACCGTCGGCGTGCCGCTCTTTGATCGTTATGGCTTCCACGCATCCTTTTTCCTGATCGTTGGAGGCATTCCCGATGCGCCCGGTAAATCTCGGGTATTTTCCATCCCATGGTCGCGCTGGCGGGAAATTGCCGAGTCCGGCCATGAGATAGGCAACCACACCCTGAAACACAACATCTCCAAAGACTCTGACGAGCAGGCTCAGAAAGATATCGACGACGCCCGGCAGATCATCACGGACAAAATAGGCATCCCATGTGTCAGCTTTGTCTATCCGGGCAACCATCGCGACGACCGCGTGCGGAAGTTCGTTTACGCCCATCACGCCGTGGCCAGAGAAACCGAAGCACTCTACGGTAGTAACAACGGCGTCGACTTCACGGTCAAAAAAGCTAATAGCCTGGCGGACAAGGCGCTCGCCGAGAAAGCCTGGATGGTGCCCATGTTGCACGGCATTGTGGAAGACGGGGTCAAAGCTCCTTTTCCCATTCGGCCTGCCGTGCTGGAAGGGCATCTTAAATACCTCCAAACTCTCAAGGATCGAATCTGGATTGATACCTTCGGAAATGTAGGCCGGTATGTGAAGGAAAGAGACGCTGCGGTCTTGACCGCAAAACGGAACGGAAACCAGGCCGTTTTCACCTTAACCACCGGGTTGGATGCCAGCTTGTTTTCCGTTCCCCTCACCGTGGTGATTGATCATGCGAAAGCCAGCTCGGCCTCGGCGAAACGCGACGAAACTTCCGCCACAATCCCCTGCACCGTTGAGGCAGATCGTATTCTGGTAGATGTAGTCCCAGGGGGCGGTTCCGTGACCGTAACTTGGAGATGAATATCCGTAAGGCCGGTATGATCCGGAGACCTAGCGGCCAGAAAAAGGGGTCTAGGCGAGTTTTATTAATTTTATAGGTCATAAGCGAAAGCACCCGATGTTTACGCCGCTCCAGTCGGAAAAGAACATCCAGTAAATCGCGATTACGGACATCACCTTAAGCACCCCGGCCCGACGCCATGACGAAGACTTGATGCCACCCCTGCGCGCTCGGCTAGTCATACACAATAACCCCGCGCCCCGAGAAACCCGCTTCAAACAGCCGCACCGCAACCCAGTGCCAAAACGAAACACACGCACATTATGCCCCCTGTTGCATCATTCCGATCAGGGTAAAATCATCCCGGAGACTTCACGACATTTTGCGGATTTGCCAAGGCCGCGCCTTTTCCCATGATCCCGTCAATTGAACGCCTCTTGGGACACGCTTAAGCTCCTCTCCGACCCTACGCGCCTGCGTTTGCTGGCCCTCCTTCTACGCGAGGAACTCGCCGTCGCAGAGCTCCAGGAAATCCTCGGCATGGCCCAGTCGCGCATCTCCTCCCAACTCGCCCTCCTCCGCCAGGCCGACGCCGTGGTGGACCGTCGCGAGGGCAAAAAAGCCTTTTACTCCCTCCGCCCCGGCCTGCCCGCCAAAACCCTTTCGCTCCTCCGCGCCGCTTGCGACGCCGTCGCCGACCTGCCCGAACTCGCCGAGGACCGCGCCAATCTCGAACGCAGCCTCCAGAAGCGACGCGCCCACCAGGAACAGTATTTCAACCTCATCGCCGGCAAGCTCGGGAAAAACTACTGCCCCGGCCGCTCATGGGAAGCCATCGGCCACCTCGCCCTCCGCCTCGCGCCCAAGATCACCATCGCCGACCTCGGCGCCGGCGAAGGCCTGCTCTCCCAACTCCTCGCCCGCCGCGTCAACCAGGTATGGTGCATCGACAACTCGCCGCGCATGGTCGAGGTCGGCACCGAGCTCGCCACCAAAAACGGCCTCGCGAACCTCGCCTACAAACTCGGCGACATCGAGGACGTTCCCCTCGCCGACCGCTCCGTCGATCTCGCCATCCTCAGCCAAGCCCTGCACCACGCGCAGCACCCCGAAAAAGCCGTTGCCGAAGCCCACCGCATCCTGCGCCCCGGCGGACAAGTGCTCATTCTCGACTTGAAGGAGCACGACTTCGAAAAAGCCCGCGAACTCTACGCCGACGTCTGGCTCGGCTTCAAAGAAAGCGCGCTCCACGGCTTCCTGAAAAAAGCCGGCTTCCACCACGTCGAAGTCTCCACGGTCGCCCGCGAAGCCGGCGAACCTCATTTCGAGACATTGCTCGCCAGCGGCAACAAGCCCGCCCGCTGACTGGGTTGCGGGCCCGATGACTGATCGGGGCATTTTGCCCCAAACCGCCAGATCGCTGATCTGGCCTACAGGTTGAAACACGTTCCCGAGGTTAATTTCGCCTAGTGACGGTTGTTAACACAGCTGCTAGTTCCAATTGGTTTCGTCCTCTTATTGTCTTCCGAGTTTATTCCACTCTGGATTCCTTTTGGCGATCAAATGGGACTCAACTCCTGTTACATTAACCCAGGGATTTCCGACGCAGTTAATCTGCCTTCGAATTTCATCTAGGCCAAGGGCGAACACCTTCACAGTCTGTCCTTTTTTCAAACAATCCACGATGCGTGATTTCTTAAAATGATAAATATCCTTTTCCCTTAGATACACCCACCGTTTCTGAACCCCGTTTTGG
>JANXRL010000001.1 GCA_025352985.1 Verrucomicrobiota bacterium | reverse complement strand
GTTCCGCCTCGGCACCTCCGTCGCCGTCATACCATGCGGCAAGGGCCGGATCGTCGTATCTTCCTTGGACATCTGCGACCACCTCCTCGACGCCGACAACACCGCCGAAACCGCCCGCAAGCTCTTCTGTAACGCGCTCGAATTCGCCAGTCCTTAAGCGCGCAAAGGTGCAGACCACACGCCTCCAACCGATTCTGCTTAAAACCCCATGCCGAACGTGAAACTCCCCCAGCCTTCTTCGAACACGCCGTCCTGCGTCGCACCCTAGCCTGTATTTTATTCCTTGGAGGATCCCTGTGCTCCTCTGCCGCGCCTGACATCGTCACCCGCACCGAGACCCTCGACCAGGCGATGCTCCAGGCCAATAAAAACTTAGGCTACACCGCAATGGCGGTTGAGCTCGGACGGCCTGAGCGAGCTCCGCATCCACTGAAACTCATCACACGGTTACGCTTAAACTAGGGCTTCACGAAGGGCTGCTCATCTCGCCAGCCGATTTCGGTTCGTGAGAGATACCACGTGCGGCCTTTGTCACGATTGCCCTGATAAAACAGATGCGTTCGGCCGTCGGCGGCGAGAAACACACCAGGGTGCCCCGACTCGGAAGCGTTCCAAGCGTCAGGTCCGCCATTGGGTATAAACGGCTTCTCCGAGAGTCGCGTCCACGTAAGGCCGTCCTTGGACGTAGCCACCCCGATTTGCTGGGGCTCGTTGTTGAAGCCCCCGGCGTAAAACATGAACAGGGTTTCGCCGCGGCGCAGTATGCTGGGGGCTTCTATGCATCTGCGCTCCCACGGCAGAAGCGGCTTCAGCACGGGGCCGTCGACAAGTTGCTGCTAGTGCGCGCGGCTGAAATCCGACGTGAGCGGCGCTCCGGCCACCCCGATCATCTGAGTCTTCATCGCCGGATCACGCGTGGCGAAAAACAGCAGCAGTTTGTCGCCGACCGGGCACACCTCGGCATCAATCGCTCGACCGACGGTCCAATCACCATGGGGAGAAAAAATCGGATTGCTCGAATCGCGAGTAAACGTGACCCCATCCTCCGACCACGCATGGCAGATCGCATCCTTGGGTCCATTGCCGTAGGTCTGATAAAAAAGGTGCACTTTGCCTCCCTGCACACATGCGCCCGGAGCGCATAATCCGTGGAGTTCGCCCTTTTGCTCAGGCCTCAGTTCTCCGATCTTTTCCCATTGATCGAGGTCGCCTCGCGATTCCGCTATCCCGATGCACCAGCCGTGAGCCCAGCTCTCCGTCGACGATTTTTCCAAGGATGGCGGTATCGAGTAATACATCAGCACCCGGTCGTTGAACCGCACCACCGAGGGATCTTTTGCGAAGGGACGACCGCGCGACGTATCAGCCCAGTGCATGACGGTCGGAACGAGTGGTTCAGCACGGATCACGTCGGTCGGAGCCAACAGTAATCCCATCATAAAAAAGTAACGTGAGACGGCTAAACGCTTGGCGAGCGACGTGAGCGTCACGCCTGCGAATCTCCTCAGGTCAAACGGGGTTACAGGGCACATAAAGGCTTCGGGGTAGTTGAAGTTTTAATCGCGGCGCCCGCCCGGCATTTTTGCGGCGCGACCGACTGTCTTTGAGCACAATTCGTTCGAGCCCAAAAACAAGACGAGGCTAATCTCGATTTTGCGATGAACGCACTCAGCTCAAAAAAGCTGGCCGCATGTCTGCCGGCGTTGTAAGCCATTCGTTGCTAAGGCCCCACGCCTTTCCCCGCCCTAACCCCACTGGAATTTGAAAACACCTTTATCAAATCGATCTGTTTCCTTCACGACATTCGTCCTCGGCATTGTGGTCGCGTTCGCCTGCACCCTTCGCGGCGAAAACCTCGTGCCTGAAACGCCCGGGATGACGCCCAACTATTGGTGCACGTGGGCGGCTCAAAATTACATCTGGGGGCAGGGCGAGGCATCGATGGATAACAACCAGCTTTTTGGCGGCGCTGGTATGCGCACCGGCAGAGCGAACATAAACGAACACGAGATTTTTAAGCCCAACGGTTGGGCGACCCTTTATCCCAAAATCCGAGGAGATCTGATCTTCGTGATCGATGACGGCTATTATCCGGGTAACAACATGGCTGCGCTCACGTTGGACCCTAAGAAATTCCCCTCCTACGCCGCCTCTGAGCCGGCAAAGAGCCTGCGAGGATTCAATGACGATCTCAAAAAAGCCGGCTGGCGTGGGCTCGGTCTATGGACGCGTGGAACGGCCCCAACAGATGAGGAATGCATCCAACGTCTAGAATGGAGTCGTGATGCTGGAATCCTTTATTGGAAAATCGATACAAAGGACCCCTCGTGCAAATATGCGGATCTCGCCAGACCCTTGGGGCTCGATTTGATTCTGGAAAATTCCATCGGCAGCTCACCGCTCAATCACGGACCTGCCGATCGGGTGGCGCCTAATTACGGGACATCCCGCCTAGAAATGTTAAAAAAGATGGCCGTCGTCCGCATCTACGACCGGGATCAGCCGCTGTCGCTGGCCACTTCCACCGACCGGGTGACGGCGCTCTTGCGGGTCGCGGCGGACCAGCCGGATGCCTCGGCGATCATCAACTGCGAAGACGAGGTCTACCTCGGCGCGGCCTTGGGCTGTTCAGTAGGAATTTTCCGCACCCCGTATGTCGGCCTGCGTTCAAGCGGGGATATGGATATCTACATGGGTGGACCCAAACACCCCAAGCTGTGCATCGATGAAGTCACTCGGGCCGTGAGATGGCAGCGCCTCGCGCCTCCGTTTGCAGCCAACGCCGGGCCGTTTAAGGCCGACGATGTCATCCTCACCGACAGCTGGAAATTCAGCCGGGGAGACTCTTGGGATCAATCGGGGAACGGCAAAGTTGTGTCACAAGCCGCCCCGGCCCGTGTTTCCCGCGGTCTGCCTCTTGCGGACGTAAAAGCGGACGGAAACGCGCCCTGGCTTCTGGCCAGCCGCAATCCAAATGGAGCGGTCACCGTTGCCGCACTCGGACGCATTACCCCCGACCGAGGTTACTTCATTCCCAAGGCCGATGTGGAGCTCGACCTCGGCGATATCCCGCCCGCCATTGGCGTGTTTGGCGGCTACCGCTCGTTGACGTTTCGTTTCGAGAAACTGCTGCCCATCGGCATAAGAATTCTTGCGCAGGATCTGGCAGGGGACAAAGCCGAGGACATCACCGATCGAGTCGTAAATGAGAAAACGCGTTTAACTATTCCCGGTGAACTCATCGAACGCATCGGGCTCTCCGCCGCTTCGCCCAACGATCACTCCGACCCGGGCTTGGTGATCGTAATCAAATAGCAGGGCGAGCCTCGGCCTCCGCCCTATGAAAGGCGCACGCTGGCAGTGCCAGACTAAGGCGTGGGCCGACTGCGCTCCGCAGTGGTAATTTATGCAGGCAAAGCCAACCTCCGAGACAAGAGACCGAAATCCTCGCCCCGAGACCTGATCCTTGCCGAGCTTACGGACTAAAAGGTTCCCCACCGTTGCCCCCGCCGCATTCATGAAATCCAGCCTCATTTTCCCAGCCGCTTTCGCCTTTCTCACGCTCGCCCTCGGCGCCTCCGCCGCGCAAACAAAACGCCAA
>JANXRL010000190.1 GCA_025352985.1 Verrucomicrobiota bacterium | reverse complement strand
ACGGCGGCGGCATCGCCGAGGTAATTACCACGCGCAGCTTGTCCCGCGCGCACGCTGTCGGTCACTTGACGGCTCGTTTGAGGATCGAGCGCGCCGCCTTGATTGAGGTCGCCGAGCACCATTTCGGTGAGTTTCTGACGGGTCGCGTAGGCCGCTGGATCAGCGGCGGCGATTTCCTTTGTGGTTTGCTCCGCGTTCTGGACGCCGAGTTCCTGACGCAAGGCGAGCTGCTGGTGTTGTGATTCGGCGTTATAGTCAGCGGAGAGTTTGCCGAGCTGCTGGTAAGCGGCGGCGTCGCCGAGCCCGCGAAAATCGGCAGAGGCAGGCTGGCCGGTGGTTGGGTCGGTGTAGTTTACGAGCTGGCCTAGACTCGCGGCCTGTTCGATCAAGCGGCGAGTGGGGAGCGTCGAGACGTCCGTCGAAATTGCTTCGCGGTTCGCGGCTGCGTAATCCGGTGCCTTGGGTGCTGCTGGTGTATCGCCTCCGCCCATTGTTAGTTCCTCGTGGTGCAGACGTGTCTGCGGGTTAACTTTACCACGGTGGACCACGGGAGCATTCGCAGCTCGCCAGGGCGCTTGGACACTCGCCCGCAAAGTTTCGTCCGTGTGCCGAATCTCTGCTGAGCCTGTGTCAATAAAAGGGATAATCCGTCGGGATGGTGGGTTGCAAGCTCATCCACCCATAAAATCGCGCCTTCTTCGTCGCAGGCGTAAGGATCGGCCTGCGCCTCGGCGACACTGTTGACGCAACGCGCCACACCGACGGCGAGAATGGTGCTGCCGTTGCGAATGATGCCGACGTGTCCGCGCGCCCAGTGCCAGCGCAACCATGAGAGCAAGAGAAGCGGCGGCCAGTTGCGCGGGCCCGCCGCGTGGCGTAGCAGGAAAAGCGCGGTGCGATAAAAGGGGGCGTTCATCAGTTGAGCAAATCCGGCGTGTCGATGAAGGCGGCGAATCGGACCGAGCGCAGGCGAAGACGCCCGCGTGGGCAATAGACCTGCAGGCCGCACTCGCGGAAACGGGGCAGGGCGCGCAGGTGGAAGGTCCGGCGATAGTCACCGTTTGGCTTGAAGCGCAGCGGGAAAATGATCGGGAACACGCCAAAGGTTCCAGTCGCAACATTGTCCTCGATCACTTCGGCTTCAGCAAGCGGGCGGGCAGGGTAAACCTTCACGTTGTCGCGCACAAAATTGAGGCTCACGCCTGACGCCGTGCTGCTCTGAAAAAGAACATCCAGCCAGAACGGCTGTTTGTTATTTTCGGGGATACTGAAATCGTGCGCGCGCAGCGTCAGCCAACTGGGGATGACTTGGCTTTGATTGAGTTGGTAGTCGTCTTTGTCGTAGGTGGGATCAATCCGCAGCAACCGGCCGGCACTCTCACCGAGGATGGTTTCCTGACGGTCGCCAAAACGCACGACGGCGGCGGCGCTCAGGCCCTCGTAATCAAGAATGGTAAACGGTGTAACGGGGGCGACTCCGTTATCGAGCAACAGGTTTCCGGATTCATCAACGAGCAACAAGGCGTCTTCATCAATGAGCACGGCTTGCCCCGGAGCACTGCCGAGCAGAAGCGCGCCAAGGGCTGCGGTCCAAGGGGTCTGCCAGCGTTTGGTCCGTAGATTAAAAGGCAGGATCATCGCGGGGCGCGTGTTGGCATCAAGCGGGAGAGCGAGCAGGTAGAGGTCGCCCCATGCCGTTGCCCAGGCGGTGTTGATCGCACCCCAGTTGATGCGCTGAATAAATGGCTGGATGGGTGCGCTGATTGTATTCGCAGCATTGATACTAATGTTTGCGGAAAGAGCGCCGAGGCTGGTCAGGCCGTAGCGGCTGAGGAAAAGCACGTCCTGTCCGATACTGAGCGCGGTTTCACTGGCGACACATCCCGCCAGTGTCGTGATACGTTGGATCGTCCAATTGGCAATGGATGCGTCGGACGTATTCACCGTCCACGCGCTCGATGCACAAAGCACTATCAGGTTGCCCGCCTGCGCGCTGAGCACGGCTTTGATGGGGTCACCCTCGCCGCTGCCTACGCGGATGTTGTCGGTTTTGCGCCAAAAGCTATGCGCGTGCGCTGCGCCGATGGCGGACACGTAGATCGTATTTCCTCCCGTCTCGACCGCGAAAAGCCGGAATCCGTGCGAACAAAGGATCGACCATTGCGGCATGTCGTCACCCCAGACAATGCCGTCCGGCGATTGGAATTTTGTGATGGCGCCATAGGTCCAACCAGCGGCGGCGACGTAGCGAATCCAGCGCAGCACGCCGTCGGTGAAAAACATGCGGTCAACCAACTGGGAAAACCGCACCTTTGCATTCGCATCGAGCACCGGAGCGGTCAGCGTGGAGGCGGTGATTTCCGTGCCGTTGACCGCCATTTGATACAGAAAGCCGATCCATGCGCGGGTGGTGGCGGCAATATCATGGCCGGCGACATCGTAGAGCACGCCGTTGCGCACGGCGAGGGAGCGTTCGATTGCTTGGGTGTCGAGGTAGCCGATTCCTTGGATATGGGTCGCGGTCGGCGTGAGTTCACCGGATTCGCACAACGTATTGTAACGAAGGCCGGGGCGGGTCTGCGCGGTCAAATCGACATCGAACCAAATGTTTTCGCCGTTGCGGACGATATCCGTGGGCAACTGGCTCGGCTTTAATGTGAAGTCTGCACCGTTGAAACCGGCGCTGCCGTCGTTGGCCGGATCGTCGTCGAGGCCGTCGTTGAAAAGTTGCAGGGCCATGGCGAGGGTTACCAGTTGCCACCTTCACCGGCCTCAAGTTGCTGAACGTGGGGAATAATCCGGCTGATTTCCGTTGTCTGGGATTTCTCTATCTCGACCATTTTTTGAAGGAGGGAATCCGCCTCGGCGAAAAATTTGTCGGCTTTGGTAAACTGCCGCATCCATTGGTAGAGGTCCCCCATGACCATCGCGGTGAGGCATTCGTCGGCGCCTGAAATCAGCGTGCGGTCAGTATCGACTAAAAGGTCGATGCAAGTGCGTTTACCGATCACGAGGAGCGGGCTGGCTTCGGTGGTGACGCGGTTGAGTCGGATGCGGGCGAGCCCGTCGGCGGTGCGGGCCATGGGGGAGAAACCGGCGACGTAGCCGGGGATATCCCAACCCGCCGGATCGCCTTGGAAAACAGACAAGTCGAGTGCGCCAATGAGTTCGCGGCTGGCACCATAGCGGGCGAGCAATGCCAGTTCGAACTCGGCGGGCAGGGTGATTTCCTGCTGGCCGGAAGGCACGGCGATGGTGTCGCTATGGCGAGTCTGCCGCCATAGGGCGTAATTCCAAATCATCTGCCAACGTGCTTTTGCAAACGCGCCCGCCTGGTCTTTGGTCAGGTTGTCGGTGAGGCCGAGCTTGGAGGCGGTGAAGGCTTTGATTTCGCCGAGGTTCATGTGATCAGGTATAAACGAGGGCGTTGATGCGGCCGGGCGCGTGGCCGCAGTAAATACTAAATCCGCGCGTAGTGTTGTAGCTCACGCCCGCGTTGCTATTTTCCTCGGCGGCGGCGACCCACGATCCGGGGCGGGTTTGGCCGGTGACGATCAAGAGGTATTCGGCATTAGGAGCGTCGGCGGTCATGTTGGCCCAGTAACTGGTCCCTCCGCGTGGGTCTTGGGTGATACTCGAAACGCCGTAACTGTTGAGGATGCTGTAAAGAATGAGCGTCACCGCGGTTGAGGTGATATTCGTTCCCGTGCTGGCGACCGTGAAACTGTCCGCCGTTGGGGTGGATAGGACGGTGAAAAGGCCGTCTGTGATGCCGCTGGCGAAATCGAGATAAATGCTGTCTCCGGTGCGCAAGCCGTGGGCAAGCACGTTGACGGTGACGACATTCGAGGTGCGGGTGTAGTTGCCGGTTTTGTAGGCGGTGGTCGCGGCTCCGTCGAAACGCGCCCATGCGAAAGACACGTTTTTATTGGGCTCGGCAATGAGGGAAATCGGGACGTGTGAAATCGACGTGACGCGACCCTTGGCATCCAACGTGATTTGCGGGAGGGCGATGCTACCAATCGGTGTCTGCGTGGTCAGAGTCCATTTGGTGAAGCCGCTCCCCGCTGCATTGGCGGTGTAGTAACTGCCGTTGGCGTTAGTTGAACCTGCGGTGACGCGCACCAATCGCCGACCAATATCGCCATACGTGCGGCGCCATTTGTCCGCACCGGTGCCGACGGCGAAGGCGAGGAAATACTGACCCGTGCTGGTGACGCGCACGCGGCGCGTGCCGATGTCGCCCGAAATCACAGTGAGCGCGGCCAAGGTGGTAGGCGAGGCGGTGGTGGTGACGCTGGCGTCAACTGTGAGGGCGGCGAGTGCAGTTTCATCGGCGACGGTGGCGATGGTGTTGTAAGCGCCCGGCTCGACGCCGCACGAGGCAAGCTCGGGATTGTCGGCAGTGCCGGCGAGGTCGGTGGCGAGTTTGATCACGCCTTGGGTGTTTGCGCTGGTCGGTGCGATAAAGAGGGGTTCGCTACTAGCTTCAACAATGCGGCCCTTGAGGTCGGTTTTGATCACGGCAACGCGGGTTGGGTGAACCGTGGGGGGGGTATAAACCGTCCATTTATCCAAGCCTGATCCAACTGTTGTCGCCTGGTAGTAAGTCGCGGTGGATTTTACATAAACGATACGCACGCCGATATCCGCCGTGATGACGGTCAGGGCGGCGAGCGCGGTGTTGTCGGCGATGCGGATGCAGCCGCCGAACGTGTCGGCGGTCACGCCCGTAACAACCAACTGGGGTCCGTTGGCGTCGCCGGTCAGGTCACCAGCGATGCAGATCACCCCTCCGGAACCCGATGTCGCATCGGGCACGGCGGCTGATAAAATCGTGACTTGGTTGAATGGTGCCGAGAGGACGACGTCTTGATCGGTGAAGGCCGGACGTTGAATGATGATCGTGGCGGGCATGGCGGGAGAATTTATTCTTTGGCGGCTGGTTCTTGGATGGCGTCTTTGATCTGGCGGGTGGTGAGGCTTTGGGGTCCGCCGTCTTTCAACAGTCCGCGCTCCTCGAGCTTTTGGTAACCCTGCGCGAGTTCATCATCCATGGTGGGTGCGCGGCGCGGGCAGTTGATGCTTCGTGGCACGCGCACCCGTTTAAGCACAATCTCATCGGGAAGCGCCTTTGCCGGAAGATGCAGGTCGACGGACACCCCGTGTTCGTCGTTGCGGTATTCGTAGATAGGCATGGCGCGAGTTTTTTAAGCGGTCTTGGCGTCCGCCTTGATGGCGGCTTCCATGACGGAATTGCCCTCGTCACCGGCCTCGGGCTCGGCGGCTTCAGCAGGGACGGGCACGTCGTTGATCGTGGTCACCTCGATCATGGCTTTATCGCCGTCGATGGAGACGACGCGGCCCTTGGCGGTGAGTTCAACTTCGTCGCCAACGGCGGGCGGAGTGCCGTCGACAGATAGCGAGGAAAGAGGCACCGCGATGGCATCGGCGGCGGAAGTGGCGGGCGATTCAGGAGAGTCGGGAGCGATCATGGTTGCGAGGTGTTGCGGGTGTTGGTTTTCAGCTGGGCAAATTCTAGGCGGATAAGAACGATCTGCGCTTCGGCGGTGACTACGCGGGTGCGCAGATCGGCGGTGTCTCTCGTGTTGGCGGCGACGCGTTCAGTGATTGCGGCGAACTCTTTTCCTTGTTCGGTGACCTCTTTTATCGTCCATGTGCTGAGGCCTAGGATGATGGCGAGCAGAACGCTGTTCAGGTTAAATTGTTTCACGGGTTCGCGCGTCGGAGAGGTTGATTGTCGGTATCTTATTGCACGCTGGCGGATGCGTCTTTGTTGCCCCACGTGCGGGACTGGCGCTCGATCTGGCGGCTGCCAAACCACCACGCGATCATCATGCCGGTGGTATCGACCACCATTTCGACGCCGAAACTGAGAAGCGGGGGAGCCTCGGCGAGCCAGTCGGGCATGAAGATGCTGACGGCGATGATGGCAAAGAGTGCAAAGACGAATAGCCAGGTGAGTCCGGGGCGGGTGAATCCGCGCAGGTTGGCGACCCATGTCGAGGTGCCGGTGATCGCGGCGTCGGCGGCTTGCGAACCTGCGAACGCAATGGCAGCGCCCTGTTCGCGGGCCAGGGCGATGTTGCCGGCGGTTTTGACCTGTTCGAGGGACGCGCCGAGTTTCATTTCCTCGATCTTGAATGCGTGTTCCTGTTTTTGTTTGAAGTAGTTCAGCAAGCCGGTGCCAATGCCGCCGACAATGCCGAGGATGCCGCCGGTGCTGACATTGCCGATGAGTTCCGCGAGAGAGGACATAGTGATAAGATCTAAGGTTACTTTTGGTTTTCTTGGATCAGGGCGTGAATGTGGACGCGGCGGGTTCGAGAATCGCGAGCGCGTCAAGATCGGCGGCGGCTTCGATCTGGGCCGCGAGGATGGCGTAGGCCGTATAGATCGCGTTGCCGGTGGCGATCATGGCGGCCTGCATGGCGATCACTCCGTCTGCATCGAGGGCAAGAAGCGTGTTGTCTGCCGTGATCCAGTTGGTAATAAAGGCGGAGTCTTCGCCGGCGCAGATGGCAGCGCCGTCAATGTTGGAAATGTCCGCGAGATCGCGGGTCTGTATCGTCTTGCTGCCGTAGGAAAACCCTGAGGCAAGCAGCGCGGCGCGGCGGGCCTTGGTGAGGCCGCGCAGGCGGGCCTTGGTGTCGGCGAGGCTGGGCTGTGGCGGTTTGGCGATGTC
>JANXRL010000187.1 GCA_025352985.1 Verrucomicrobiota bacterium | reverse complement strand
GACATCGCCACCGGCGAGACGCTCGCGAACACATCGCTTTACGAGGCATCCGCACCGTGGATCAAGACAGCGGCGGAGTTCGATGCCGTTATCAAATCGATCTCGGTGCACGGTCAGGTGTTTGCCGACGTGGTTTTTCATTTCCCTGCGGACAACAAAAAAACTGAGGCCGGTTAAAATATTCGTGAAGTCTTTGACCGTGCTTTTGACAAGGACTACGTTTCGCGGGACATGAAACCTCGGCTTCAGATATATGGCGTCGTTTTCACGACTCTGCTAGCTGCCGGCCCGGTTGCCGCTGCGGATTCGTCGGCTGCGGCAACGCCTGGCACAATCTTGGCGACTCCCCTCGAAAAAACGGGCGGTTATGTGAAGTTGGGTTTTGATCGTCTGGCGGCCTTTCCTCTCAACGTGCCTGACTATGATCCTGCGGCGAAGCCCGGCGCGACGCCTCCTTCGATTGACGGACAGATCCCTGATGTCATCAGGAAGCTCGACGGCCAGAAGGTGGTGGTGACGGGGTTTATGCAGCCGGTGCGCATGGACGGCGAGTCCGTGGCGGAGTGCATGTTAAGCAGTGGTCCCGCGCAGTGCTGCTACAGCGTCCCCCTCAACGTCAACGAGTGGGTCGTCGTTAAGATGAAGCCCGGCGCGAATATGCCGGTGATCATGGATGTGCCCGTTGTGATTTACGGCACGCTCCGGGTGCATGGCCAGTTTGAGAACGGCTATCTTACCGCTATCTACACGCTCGATGGCGAGCGAATGGAACAGGTTAAAGCGCCCACGCCGTAGTTTCTCGAACGTCCTCAGCGCGAGATGTCGCCTTGCGTGAGAATCTTGTAGCCTCGGCTGCTGAGCGACTGCGCGGCGACATCGGCATCCTCGATGTTGAGGGCAAGGCCTGATTTACCCTCAGGACGTTTGATGAAGCTGTAGATGTAGTGGATGTTGATCTCGGCTTCGAGCAAGGCGGCGAGCACGCCCTTGAGGTCGCCCTCGTCGTTGATCTCCACCGCGAGCACGTCCACCTCGGTGTAGGGAAAATCATTGTTGATCATCAGCTCTCGGGCCTTGTCCGGATCGTCCACAATCAGGCGCAGGATCGAGCTGTCCGTCGTGTCGAGCACGGTGAGGGCCATGACGTGGACGTTGTTATCCTTCAGCAGCGCGGTGAGGTCGTAGAGACGGCCGACGCGGTTCTCGGCAAACACGGAAAATTGTTTAACGGGATCTGTGCCGATGGAGATGTGGGTGGACGACATGGTGGATCGGTAAATTGACTCTGAACCGGCGGGCGAAACCGGTCAACCTCCCGCATGAACGGGGAAGGCGGGACTTGCGGGGCCCAAGTTTTTTAGTCGCGGCTAAACACCTTGCGCCGCCGCTTCGGGTGAAATGACATACCCGTCCTTTCATGCCGCATTCCTCTCCAGCAACTCTTCACCTTGAGACGCAGCGCCGTGCGCGCGGCAGTGCTCGTCTGGTTTTGCACGGCATCGCGCTCAATCTTGTGCTGGCGGTCGTGAAACTGGCTGGAGGAGTTTTCGGGCACACCTACGCGCTCATCGCGGACGGCATGGAGTCGTTGCTGGACGTGTTTTCGTCCGCCCTGGTGTGGGCGGGCTTTCGCGTGGCGGCGCAGCCGCCCGATGAGAACCACCCCTACGGACACGGCAAGGCGGAGCCGCTCGCGGCGCTGGCGGTCGCCCTTTTTATTTTTTTCGCGGCGGGATGGATCGGGATTCACGCGATGCGCGAGATCATCGCGCCGCATCAGACGCCGCACTGGGCGACGCTGCCGTTGCTCGCGGGAATCGTGGCTGTGAAATACTGGTTTTCCCGACGCATGCACCGCGCGGGCGAGGCCGAGGGCAGCACCGCGCTTGGCGCAGAGGCGTGGCATCATTATTCCGACGCGATCACTTCGGCGGCAGCATTTGTGGGCATCGCGCTGGTGGTGGTGGGCGGCGAGCGCTTTATAGGAGCCGACTCTTGGGCGGCTCTGCTCGCGTGCGTAGTGGTCGTTTTCAACGGCATCCAGATTTTCAACCGCGCCCTTGCCGACGTCATGGACACCGCCGTGCCGCTCGCATTCGAAAACGAGGTCCGCAGCATCGCGCTCGGCGTCTCCGGCGTGCTCGGATTGGACAAGTGCCGTGTGCGCAAAAGCGGGCTCATTCACCTTGTCGATATCCATGTGGTGGTGAATCCCGAGATCAGCGTCTATGATGGACACGAGATCGCGCATGCCGTGAAGGACGCGCTCGAGCTTTCGGCGCTGCATATCACCGATGTTTCGGTGCATATCGAGCCGGCCCGCCCGCGGCTGGGCGGGACGCGCTGAATGCGAGCGAGTGACAAGTTTTCATCTGGCAATTTTTGCGCAGGTATCGGCAGTTCATGCGGAGCGTCGCGAGGCTGTTTGCGGTTTACTCTGCACTGTCGGTTCAATTCGTTGTTATCACTATGAAAACTTCCACCTCGTCCAAGCCGCTAAGCAGCAACCCAAATCTCCTGAAGTGGGTCGAGAAGATCTCCGAGCTAACGAAGCCTGCGAACATTCACTGGGTTGACGGGTCACAGGCGGAAAACGACGCTTTGTGCGCGCAGATGGTGGAGGCCGGCACGTTCATCAAGCTCAACGAAAAACTCTGGCCCGGCTGCTACTATGCGCGTTCCGACGCCAACGATGTCGCGCGCGTGGAGGATCGCACGTTCATCTGTTCGCTCTCCAAGGACAACGCCGGCCCGACCAACAACTGGGTCGATCCTTTCCAGATGCGCAAAAAGCTGAAGGAGCTTTTCAACGGCTGCATGGCTGGGCGCACGATGTATGTGCTGCCTTTCAGCATGGGCCCGATCGGTTCGCCGATCTCGCAGCTCGGCGTCGAGATCACCGACTCGCCCTACGTCGTCGTCAACATGCGCATCATGGCCCGCATCGGCCTGCCGGTCTTCAGGGAGATCGACAAAAACGAAAAGCGCGTCGTGCCCTGCGTCCACTCCGTCGGCGCGCCGCTTGCGGTTGGCGCCAAGGATGTTCCCTGGCCCTGCAACAAGGAGAAATACATCGTCCACTTCCCCGAGACCCGCGAGATCTGGTCGTTCGG
>JANXRL010000180.1 GCA_025352985.1 Verrucomicrobiota bacterium | reverse complement strand
GGAAGAGCTGGAGGAAAATCCATTGCGTCCAGCGGAAATATTTCGGATCGGTCGTGGCCAGCTCGCGCTCCCAGTCATAGGAGAAGCCGAGCGCCTTGATCTGTCGCTTGAAGTTGGCGATGTTGTTTTGCGTGTTCGACGCCGGGTGCGTGCCGGTTTTCACCGCGTGCTGTTCGGCGGGGAGGCCGAACGCGTCCCAGCCGATGGGGTGGAGGACGTTGAAGCCCTTGGCGCGCTTGTAGCGGGCGATGATGTCGGTCGCGGTGTAGCCCTCGGGGTGGCCGATGTGCAGACCGGCGCCGGACGGGTAGGGGAACATGTCGAGCACGTAGTATTTCGGCTTCGACGAGCTATTCTCGGCGCGGAAGGAATGGTTGTTTTCCCAGAATGTTTGCCAATGCGGCTCGATTTGGAGAAAGTCGTAGTCTTTGCAATGCGTTGCCATCGGATAGAACCCGCCACGTTGAACAATTCACACAGTGCGTCAATGACGCGTAAAACTCTTCGCCTCACCGCGCTTGCGCTCGGTCTTTGGGCTATGTCCACCTCCGCGCACGCCGCCATGTCGCGCGGCTTCAACCGCCTGCTCGACGCCGTCGTGCGCATCGATGTGCGCGAAGAAACTTTCGATTCGGGCGCGGTGCGTTTCACCGGCAGCATCGGCTCGGGCGTGATCCTGTCCGACGACGGACTGATCTTAACCAACGCCCATGTCGCCAGCCCGCGTGCGGTGGAATTGTCGGTGACGCTGGCCAGTCTCGAACGCGTGAACGCCACGCTTGTGGGCTGGGATCACTGGACTGATCTCGCACTGCTTCGTCTCGATCTCGCCGAGGTGAAACGCCGCGGGTTGAAGTTCACGCACGCGGACTTCGCCGATTCCGACAAACTGTATCCTGGTCAGACGGCCTACGCGGTGGGAACGCCTTTCGGTCTTACGCGCACGGTCACACGCGGGGTGATTTCCAACGTCCGCCGCTATTTCGCCGACAACCGCGGCGTCGAGGGCTACGAAACCGGTCTCTTCAATACCTGGCTGCAGACGGACGCCGCCATCAATCCAGGCAACTCCGGCGGCCCGCTGGTGGACGAGGACGGTCGTATTATGGGCATCAATTCGCGCGGTTATCTTGGCGCGGAAAATCTCGGCTTTGCCATTCCTGCCAACATCGCACACCGCATCGTCGCTGGACTCGCCAAGGACGGACGCATCACGCGCAGTTACATCGGACTCGTTCCGGGTTCGCTGCTCGACCTTGAAAGGTTTTATGCGCTCAAGCAAAACACCGGCCTGCTCGTGAACAGCGTGGATCCCGGCTCCCCGGCGGCGATTGCCGGGCTGCGAGGCGGCGACATCGTGCTCTCGATCAACGGCGCGCCGGTGGACGGACGTTTTCCCGAGCAGTTGCCTCCCATTCAGAATCTCGTCGCGAGCCTGCCGGTTGGCTCGGCCGTCAAACTCGCGGTGAAACGCGGCGAGCAGACGCTCAACTACGCCGTCGTGACCGAGGAGCTGAAGAGCCGACAAGGCGAAGAGTGGGCCTTCGAGAAATGGGGTCTGACCGTGCGCAAAGTCTCCCGCGCCTACGCGCGCGAAAACCAGCTCACCGACGACACCGGCCTGCTCGTCATCGGCGTGCAGCCGGGCTTTCCCGCCGCCGTCGCCGGCCTGAATCGCGGCGATGTCGTCACCAAAATCAACCAGCAGCCCATCACCTCGCTCGACATGGCGAAAAAAGCCTACGTCACCTTCACGGAAAATCCCGCGCCCACCCTAGTGGAGGCGCAGAGCGACCGGCAGTTTTCCCTCTACATTTTAAAACCATGAACCGTATTCCCCGCCTGCGTATGGTTAGCGTGTTGTTCGCATTGATCGCGATTACCACCGGCGTGCGCGCGGCGGATTTGTCCATGCTTTTCAAGGAGCGCGTCAAGTCCGTCGTCGCCGTGGAGTTTTTTACGGAGACCGAACTTGATCGCCGACCGACGGTGACCAACGCTTTTGTCGCCGATGCCACCGGCATGATTGTGCTTCCCCCCGGTGCGATCGACGGGCGCGTGCGGCCTTCGCAGCTGAAGGATTTCCGCGTCTATCTCCCGGGTAAACCCACCAGCGAGTTCGCCCATGCGGTTTATCTCGGCCAGGACCCCCTGAGCGGCTGGCATTTCGTGCGCGTCGAGGAAAAACTGCGCGCCCAGCTCACACCCGTGACCGCCTTTGTCGCGACCCCCGCGCTCGCCGAGCCGGTGATAGCGGACGAATATTGGGGCATCGGCCTGCGCCGGAAGGACGAGGATTTCCTCCCGTATTTTCTGTCTGGAAAAATCTCCAACGTGCAATCCCTGCCGGAGCGCACGGCGGTCGCGCTGGCAGAAGTGGCGGCGCCGGGGCTGCCGGTGTTCACGCGCGAGGGCGCGTTCGCGGGGGTGGCATTGGGCGGATTCGGGTCCACCTACATTGAGTTTTCGCGCAACGAACGCGGCACGCCGGTCATGCTGATGAACGTCGAGGAAAGCCGCGTGTTCCAGCTGATCGGCGACGTGCTGCCGTGGATGAGCCGGGTGCCGGCGAGCGTCAACGGGCGTCCCATCGCCTGGCTGGGAGCCTACGGCCTGCAGCCGATGGATCCCGATGTAGCGGCGTTTTTGAAGCTTGGCAACCAGTCCGGTTGCGTTGTGAGCGAGGTGCTGGCGGACAGTCCGGCCCAGGCAGTTGGAATGAAGGATCGCGACATCATCGTGGCGGTTGACGGACGTCCCGTGCCGAGGTTTACGCCCGATCAGGTCACGGTGAGTTATCTCGATCGCGAGATTTTGAAACGTAAACCCGGCGATAAGTTTCCGCTTACAGTGC
>JANXRL010000164.1 GCA_025352985.1 Verrucomicrobiota bacterium | reverse complement strand
AGGAGTTGTTCGACGCGCTGGAGGTTGGAAATCGAGTCGGTGACGAGAAAGGCGTTGGTGTTGGTGAAGAAAATCGCGCCGCCGAGCTGGATGTTGAGGATGGTGTTGAGCTGCGGAACGAGGTCGGAGGCCTTGAGGTTGGTGAGTTCGAAGATCTTCGAGGCGACTTTGCCGCTGGACGGGAGATCGAGGGTGGATCCTACGACCATCATAGGCGCCTCGGTGCGGGTCTTGTTGGCGAGTTCGACGATCTTGAGGAACTTGTCGCCCATTTCGATCACGCCGATGTTGTTAAGGTTCAGGACGGAGAGGACGGCCTGGATCGCCTCGGACTTGGGCATGGGCCGCGTGATGTTGATGGTGATCGTGGCGGCGGGCAGGGCTTGCGGGCGCAAGATGATGCGGCCGGTCCAGGCTTCCAAGCGGTCGAGCACGAGATCGAGCGGGGCGTCACGCAGGCGCAGCGAGTCGATCATCTCTTCGGGGGCGCGCGTGGCGACGGTGGAGGCCGGGGCTGGTTCGGCGGAGGCTTGCGGAATCTGTGAGCCCAAGATGAGCGCAATGAGGCAGAGGCCGGCGAGGGTGAGCGAACGGGGGAGTCGCATAAAAAGGGTGTTCGGGACGATGGACGAAAAAAACGAGGAGATGCGATTACCCCGGGCTTGTAAACGGAGTTGTGCGCGGCGGGCAGGGTTTCCTCGGGAGCGGCGGATTTTGAAACTTGCGGGGGAGGGACTGCGCTCCAACGGTGACGCTTTCCATGCCCAATAGTTTCGGACATCTTTTCAGAATCACCACCTGGGGCGAAAGCCACGGGCCGGGCATCGGCGTGGTGATCGACGGCTGCCCTCCGCTGCTGCCCCTCGGTGCGGAGGAAATCCAGGCCGAGCTTGACCGCCGCCGTCCCGGCCAGAGCGAGATCACCACCCCCCGCAAGGAGGCCGATGTGGTCGAGATCCTCTCCGGTGTTTACGAGGGCAAAACCACCGGCACGCCGATCGCGCTGCTTGTGCGCAACACCGATCAGCGGTCCAGCGCCTACAACGAGATGAAGCAGGCGTTCCGGCCGTCGCACGCGGATTTCACCTATCAGGCCAAGTTTGGCGTCCGCGATCCCAACGGCGGCGGCCGCAGCTCGGCGCGCGAGACCATCGGGCGGGTGGCGGCCGGAGCCATCGCCCGAAAAATCCTCGCGCAGGCGGGCGGCGTGGAAGTGCGTGCCTTTGTCACGCGTATCCATGATATTGCCGTGCCCGCCGGGGCGTTGGCAAAGTTTCCCGCGCTTGCCGAGGTCGAGGCTTCGCCGGTGCGCTGTCCGCATCCGGCCACAGCGGCGTCCATGGTCGAGCGCATCAAGGCGGTGCGCAGCGATGGCGATTCCGTCGGCGGCGTCATCGAGTGCCGCGTGCGCAACGTGCCCGTCGGTCTGGGCGAGCCAGTGTTCGACCGCCTTGAGGCTGACCTCGCGAAGGCGATGCTCTCGCTGCCCGCGACCAAGGGCTTCGAAGTTGGCAGCGGTTTCGCCGGAACGTTGCTCAAGGGCTCCGAGCACAACGACCTTTTTGAGAGCCGCGACGGCCGCATCCACACCGTCACCAACAATTCCGGCGGCGTGCAGGGCGGCATCAGCAACGGCGAGGAGATTGTCTTCCGCGTGGCCTTCAAGCCGACCGCCACGATCCTGCAGCCGCAAAAAACCGTCGATCTCGCGGGCAACGCGACCGAGCTCATGGGCAAGGGGCGTCACGATCCCTGCGTCGTGCCGCGCGCGGTGGTGATCGTGGAAGCGATGACCGCGCTCGTGCTGCTCGACCACTGGATGCGCCAGTTCGGCCAAAACCGCACGTTCACGTTTCCGGCCTGATGACAACCGCCGCGCCGGACAAGCCTCTCGTTTATGTGATCCTCGGCGCCACCGGTTCCGGTCGGCGTGAGGTGCTGGCGGACATGATCGCGGGCGGGCTCGGTGAAGGCGACCGCGCCGCTGTGCTTCTTTCGGCGGAAGAAAAAGCCGGCGAGCACGATGCAAAATTGTCCTCCGTCACGCGCTGGACGTGGCGCGACGGCATCATCGAAGCCGCGCGACCGGAGGGCGCGACGCATGTTTTCTTCGTGACCGACGGACGGCTTAATCCGGTCGATCAGATCGAACAGTTGCACGCGTGGATTGCGGCGGTCGGCGGGGAGCTGGGGCGTGTCATCACGGTGGTCAATTGCCGCCTCGCGGAGCAACACGCCGGGCTGCTCGCGTGGTATGAGGCGTGCGTCCATTTCTCTGACATCGCCCTGCTGAACCACCGCGAGGGCGTGGCGAACAAGTGGATGTCGGAGTTCCAGACGCATTTTAAGAAGCTGTATTATCCGTGTTTGTTTGAGGTCGTGAAGGCCGGCCGGGTGAAGAATCCGCTCGTCGTGCTCGACCCGCAGGCGCGGCGCATGTCGCACTTGTTTGACGTTGATGAGTGGACGGGTCTCAACCTCGAAGGAGTTGAATTCGGCACCGAAGACGAGGATGGAAATGTCGTCGATGAAGACGCGGAAAAGCCCGAAAAGAAAAAGGGCAAGAAGAAGGGGCATCCCAACGAGTCCGCCGAAGACGACGAGGACGACTGGAAGCCCGAGGTCGATCCCTACCTGGTGCGCCGCATCGGCGGACGGCGTGAGAAGGAAATTCCTGACATTGCTCAGTATCTCGGCGGCTGAGATTCGCCTGCCGACTGCGGAAAAGCGAAAGGCCCGGCGTATGAACGTCGGGCCTTTGAGTTTTCTGGGGCTTAATCGCGCGTTTACTTGGCGGAGGCGGCGGCCGCCGCGGCGACGAAGGCCTTGGCGCGGGCAGTGATGGCGGCCCAGTTCTTTTCCTTGAGCGATTTGGCGTCGACGAGCGAGCTGCCGGCGGCGGTGGCGAAGGCGCCGGCCTTGAGGAAGTCGCCGAGGTTTTCGGCGGTGACGCCGCCGGTCGGGACGAGCTCGATCTGCGGGAGGGGGGCCTTGATGGCTTTGATGTAATTGGGGCCGAAGAACTCGGCGGGAAACACCTTGGCGGCGTCGGCGCCGGCTTCCCAGGCGGCGACGATCTCGGTGGGAGTGAAGGCGCCGGAGAAAATCGGAACGCTGTAGCGTTTGCAGAGGGTGATGACATCGGGGCGCAGTGCCGGGGTGACGATGAAGCGCGCGCCGGAGAGGATGCCCATGCGGGCGGTCTCGGCGTCGAGCACGGTGCCGAGGCCGAAGAGAAAGTTGGGCAGTTCGGCGGAGACTTTTTCGAGCACGCGGATGGCGCCCGGGGTGGTCATGGTGAGCTCGATGGAGGTGAGCCCGCCGTCGGCAAGTGCCTTGGCGCAATCGAGTAGGCCGTCTGCGGATTCGGCGCGGATGAGGGCGATGACTTTTTCAGCTTTGAATTTGGCTAGGATGGCGTCTTTTTTCATGGGGATGAAGGAATTGGAAGTTAGGCCGTTTTACGGCCGGGGCGAGTGATAAAGCAGATCTGCCGGCGGTGGGCTGAACATGAGTCAAAATAACAGAGATATTATGTTTAATCCGATTAACTCAAAGGCCAGCCGGTAACGCGAGCTGGGCCACACTAACTTTTCACGGTTAAGGCCGCTGCGCGAAAAGGAGAAAGACCATCCCGAGCTTCCCAGTTGTCTGGAATCCATGGGTCATCCCAACCTGCTCGAAGATGCAGAAGCAATCGTGCGTTGAGCTTATAAAAACTGAAGTGCTCCCAGAATTCGCCGGCATTTTCCTCCTCCTTTGCCGAAAGCAAATCCGTCTCTTCGCCCATGCAAACCCCAAGCTTATGCAGAAGATCCGAAACCATCGAGGTGCCGGATCTATGCATGCCGACAATGCAAATAGACATCTGCGTATTGTTCATGCTGATCCTGTTTTTGAAATGAAAAAGACCACTCGTGTATCCATGGACACAAAGGCGTGAGCTGAAAACTGGGTTTTTGGAGTTTGGGAAATGCGTTGGGCGATGCGTTTCTCGGTTTTGAACTTGGCTGGGATAGCGTCATTTCGCGTGCGGATAAAGGCGATAGGCAGGCCAGACGATCTCGAGGTCCGAGCGGTTGAACGACGATGGGCGGCATGGAAAAACCGTTATGCGGGGGCGATAACGGTTTTGAAAAGATGGTGCCCGGGAACGGACTCGAACCGTTACACCGTGAGGCACAGGCTTCTGAGACCTGCGTGTCTACCAATTCCACCACCCGGGCTGGGATGAGTGGGTGAGAACACGCTTCCGCCCAATGTGAGGCAAGCCCAGAATTGGCGTTGGCACAGTCGGGATTTGCGATGGACACAGCTCTGTCGGCTGCACTCAACCGGGCAAGGGTAGGGACTTTACTTGCCGAAAACCGCGAGGCCGCTACGGGCGCTTTGCATTTCTCGAATGATCTTGTGCGCGTGTTCCAAAAGCTGTTTGCCAGCGGGAGTAAGGGTCACGCGGCGTCCGAGGCGGTCAAACAGGCGGCATTTAAGTTCTTGCTCCAAGGATTTGATCGCGTGGCTGACGGCCGACTGTGTGAGGTGAAGTTCACGGGCGGCAAGGGTGAAACTACCGACTTGAGAAAGGGTTGTAAAGGCGAGCAGTTTTCGACTGTCGAGGATGGGCGTCATAGTGGATGGGCGGCCGAAAGAGATTTTACTCATAGCACGTTCCAAGCCAGTCGTATCGGCCAAGGCTTGTTCCATGAAAAATTATGTGACCGAGAGATCTGCTTTTCGAAGCTTGGATGCGGGGGCTTTCTCCTCGCGGGAGGTTGGTTTCGTCGCCACGGTCCGGCTTTTTCATTTCCTGAAACTCGTGGCCCGCGCCGAACCTCCCGCCTTCCGCATCGATTTCCCTGCCGAGCTGCCCATCAGCAGCCGGGCCGGGGAGATCGTGGACCTGATCGGCGCGCAACAAGTCATCGTGCTCGCGGGCGAAACGGGCTCCGGCAAGACCACGCAAATCCCTAAAATGTGCCTCGCCGCCGGGCGCGGGCGCACGGGCAAGATCGCCTGCACGCAACCGCGCCGCGTCGCCGCGCTCTCTGTGTCGCGCCGCGTGGCCGAGGAACTCGGCGTGGAGTGGGGCGGCGCGGTCGGTTGCAAGATCCGCTTCGATGACCGCACCTCGCGCGACACCGTCATCAAGTTCATGACCGACGGCATGCTCCTCGCCGAGGTGCAGAGCGACCCGCTGCTGCGCGATTATGACACGATCATCCTGGACGAGGCGCACGAGCGCTCGCTCAACATAGACTTCCTCCTCGGGCACCTGCGCACGCTCCGCTACAAGCGCCCTGAGCTCAAAATCATCATCACCTCGGCGACCATCGACACGGAGGCGTTTTCCAAGGCCTTTGACGGCGCGCCCATCGTCGAGGTGTCCGGCCGCACCTACGAGGTCGAGGTGATCTACGCGCCGCTCGACGCGTTGGGCAGCGACGCCGCCGAGGGGGACGAACGCGACGCGAAATCCGAGGCGCTCCACTATATCGACGGCGCGGCCGAGGCGGTAGAACGCATCGTGCGCGATAGCGATTCGGGCGACGTGCTCGTCTTCATGCCGGCCGAGCGCGACATCCGGGAGCTGCGCGAACTCCTCGAAGGCCGCCGCCTGCCGAATTGCGAAGTCGTGCCGCTCTTCGGTCGCCTCTCCACCGCCGAGCAGCAGCGCGTGTTTTCAACTTCCCAACGGCGCAAGCTCATCGTCGCGACGAACATCGCGGAAACCTCACTTACGATCCCCGGCATCCGTTTCGTGGTGGACACGGGGTTGGCGCGCATTAGCCGCTACTCGCCGCAGGCGCGCACGCGTCGCCTGCCCATCGAACCCGTCGCGCAGTCCAGCGCCGACCAGCGCAAGGGCCGCGCGGGCCGCCTCGCGGCGGGCGTGTGCATCCGCCTGTATTCCGAGCAGGATTTCAACGAACGCCCGCGCTTCGCCCAACCGGAAATCCAGCGCGCGAATCTCGCCGACGTGATCCTGCGCATGAAGGCGTTCGGCCTCGGCGACATCGAGCGTTTCCCGTTCATCAACATGCCCGCCGCGAAATCCATTCGCGCGGGCTACGCGTTGTTGGAAGAGATCGGCGCACTTGATGCCAACGCGACCGAAGCCGCCCGCCAACTCACGCCTGTCGGCCGCGAACTCGCGCGCCTGCCGGTCGATCCGACGGTGGGCCGCATGATCCTTCAGGCGCGCGCCGAGAAGGCCGTGCGCGAGGTGCTCGTGATCGCCTCCGGCCTGAGCATCCAGGACCCGCGCGAGCGCCCGATGGAGAAACAGCAGCAGGCCGACGCCGCCCACCGGCGCTTTGCCCATGCCGACTCGGATTTTCTCACGCTGCTCAACATCTGGGACGCGTTTCACGACGAGTTCGACCGCCTCTCGCAAGCCAGGTTGCGCCGCTTCTGCAAAGACCATTTTCTGAGCTACACACGCATGCGCGAGTGGCGCGACGTCCATGCGCAACTGCTCGACGTGCTGGAGTCACGCGCGGATTTCAAGTTTACCTCGGTGTTCGACGGTCTAAATCCCGACCAAATCACGCCGGATAAAGAAGCCTTCGGCACGCCCGCCTATCGCGCGATCCATCGCAGCATCCTAGCGGGTTTGTTGGGCAACATCGCGCTGCGCGACGACGAGAATCCCGGCTACAAGGCCACGCACGACCGTCGCGTGGTTATCTTCCCGGGCTCGATGCTGGCCGTCCGGCCCGACCGTGAAAAGAAATCCGAAAAACACGCGCCAAAAAAAGACTCGAAGTCCCCCCGATGGCTCATGGCCGCCGAGATTATGGAGACGTCGCGCCTCTACGCCCGCACCTGCGCCCGGCTTGATCCGCTCTGGGCGCTGGAGCTGGGCGCGCATCTGGTGAAGGTCGCGCACAGCGAGCCGTTCTGGAACCAGGATGCCGGGCGCGTGATGGTGAAGCAGCGCACGCGTCTCTACGGCCTCGAGCTGGAGTCGCGCGCGGTAAGCTACGGCAAGATCGATCCGGCGCATGCGACGGAGATTTTTATCCGCGAGGCGCTGGTCAACGACACGGTGACCTGGCCATTGGATTTCATCGCGCACAACCGTGGCGTGCGCGAAGAAATCGAGAGCCTGCTGACGCGCACGCGGGACAGCGGCTATCTTAACCTCGACGAAGGGCTCTACCGGTTCTACGCCGCCACCCTGCTGCCGCAGTCGGCCGAT
>JANXRL010000147.1 GCA_025352985.1 Verrucomicrobiota bacterium | reverse complement strand
CGCCCTCGCGACCGTCATCGGCTCGGCCAAGCTCATGGAGCAGACGGGCACGGAACCCGAGACCCTGCGCAACCAGGTGACGTCCCCCAACGGCACGACCTTCGCCGGCCTGCAGCGCATGGCCGCCCGCGATTTCCGCGGCGTGATCCGCGAAACCGTGCTCGCCGCCAAAGCCCGCTCCGAGGAGCTGTCGAAGGACAGTTAGAGCGTTCCCCCTGCTCCAGAATCAAGCGATTGATAAAACCCGCCCAGACCACTTCGGATCGTCGGTTAGGCAGAAGAACACAATGGAAGCATCCACAATCATCCAAATAGTTCTCGGCAGTAGTCTCGTAAGCGCTCTCACCTCTCAAGCCATTCAATTCTGGCAAAAGAAAAACGAGATTACTAAAATAAGAGAATTTGCCGCCTTGAATTTGAGTCACCAGTTGGAGGATTACGCATTTGAGTGCATGGAAAGATTTTCGGACGACGACCTAGCCACGCAGTCTAAAGGCGCAGCAGACGAGTGGGCAGATATCCCAGACTTCTCCCTTCCTAAAGATGACTTCAGCAAATTCCCAATAGACTTAGCAGACGCACTTTTCGCACTTCCCAAAGAGATAAAGTCAGTAAAGAAAGAGGTAGAGTTCCTTAACGGAACAGTAGGTGATTTAGATGAGGCCCGGCGCGTGACTACACGCGGGTTGATTCGGTTTGGAATCAAATCATTAAAGTTATCGGAAAGAGTAAGGGATATCTACGACTTGCCGGCGCGCAAGGCTCCATATGGCTCAGGCACTTTAATGGAAGCGCTCAAATCAAACGAAGGTCGATCTTAAGGGTTCAGGACGAGTTTAATTAATTTCCGGCAGAGTTTTGTCAGGACCAGACGAGTGACCCTGTTGTCCGAAAATAGATCGCTCTGACCGCTGGCAAAAACATCTGAGGCAGCCCACTCGCCCTCGCGACCGTAATCGGCTCGGCCAAGCTCATCGAGTGGACCGGCAAGGAACCCGAAGAAATGCGAAACAAGGTGAGGTCCCCCAACGGCACGATCTTCTCCGGCCTGCAGCGCAGGCCGCTAGAGTTTTTCGCGAAACTGTGCTCGCCACCAAAGCCTACTCCGAGGAGCTGTCAAAAGACAGCTAGAGGTTTCACCTGCTCCAGAATCAACCGATTGATAAAACTCGTCCGGATTCCTCCGAATCGCCCCTGTGTCCGTTTATTGGCTTACGGAAGGAGCCTTGTTTGGGTATCGGTGAATGGGGTTAGAACAGTCGCCCTTGTGTGTCAGCGAGTAGTAACCATTATTCGCACCGAGAAAGTCTTTCACTTCGATATATTCACATCCATCAATTTTAATGATGGAATAGCCATCTTTCGTCGTGCGTTCTCCTCTTGGCGTATTACATCCCGCCATTGCCAACACCAATAGAATTATGAGGGATTTTAGGTATGAGGTCATTTATCTATTCGTTATTTTGTTAAATGAGTGAGTCTTGGGGTCAACTTTCTTTATTGCGCGAAAGACAAACCAAAGGGTTCAAGGACGAGTTTCATCAATCTCCAGCAGGGTTTTGTAGGGACCAAACGAGTCGCCTTGTTTTCCAAAAACCCGCTCAGACCGCCGTTAAAAAACAACCGAGGCCAACCATTCGACCACAAAAAAGCCCGGTCGTTGTGACCGGGCTTTGCGGTGAAATTCCTCCGACCAATCCTTACTTGATCGCCTCAAGTTCGGACGCCGACCACGGGGTCGTGCGGGTGTTTTTCTCGCGGATTTCCTTCACCTTCTCGGCGGTGATCTCCCCCGCTTTGTTGCCCCATTCCTGGCGGATGCAGGTCACGATGTAGGAGATTTTTTCGTCGCTCCAGCTGTAGCCGCCGCCGGGACCAAACGCGGGCATGTTACCGTTGTAGTCCTTGTCCTCGACCTTCAGCGGGCCGCCCAGACCGTTGAGCATGATGCGCACAAGGCGCTCCTCGCTGCCGACGACCCACTCGGAACCCACCAGCGGAGGATAGACTCCGGGCACGCCCACGCCGGTCGCCTGATGGCAGGCGGCGCAGGTTTGGAAGAGGCGTTTGCCTTGGGCAACGGGATCGACTTTCTCGACTTGCGTGGTCGCGGCGGCGGTCGATGGATCGTAGCGCTCATCGTAAACCAAAGGGCTGAAGCCGCCGCGATAGTGGACGAAATACAACGTGCAGCCGAAGATCATCGCCGTGATGAAGCCGAGCAGCAGCAGCGGCATCGGCGTGTAGCCTTCCTTGGGCTCCGGTTTCTCGCGGAGGAGAATCGCGTGAACCCTCTGGATGCTTTCGTCGGAGGCGGCGGCCTGTTCGATCTGCGGGTTGGGCTTGATCGGTTCGTCGCTCATTTCTTTTCCTCCTTGCCGGCCTCGGGCTTGGGTTCGACGTAAACGTTCTTCGTCTCCGGGTAGGCGTAGGTGTCCTTGAGGCTTAGGAGATAGGCCACGAGGTTTTCACCCCGCTCGGTGGGCACGATTTCATAGCCGGGCTTGGGCTGGTATTTCTCGGGCAGCTTGGACTGGATGGCCTTGGGCGAGGGCTGGCCCACGATCTTGCGCGTCTCAAAAAGGAATTTGAAGGGCGGCATGATTGAGCCATTCGAGGTGATCTGCGGATCGTAAAAGTGCAGGTAGTGCCAGGTGGGATCGGTCTGGCGCGCACCGATGTTGCGCAGGTCGGGACCGGTGCGCATGGTGCCGAGGAGAACGCGACTCTCACGGATGTAGTCGCGAGCGACGCTCTGACGTTCGCCCCAACCGCGCTCGATGTCGGAACCGTAACCCGGGCGGCGCACCTGCTGGCTGTGGCAATAAATGCAGCCAAGGTCCTCGTAAACCAGTTTGCCGCGTGCGGCGAGACCGGGCGTCTGCAAGGGATAGGCCGCGCCTTCGTCTTCGTTGAAGACGGGCTTGAGAGAGCCGTAGCCGATCTGGTTGACCAAGATGATACCGGTCCAGGAAAACGCCAAGGTGAGGAAAATACCGAGGAAAATGAGGGGTGCGCGGTTCATTGTGCGGTGACCTCCATCTCAGGGGGAGTGCGGAAAAGCGTAGGTTGGGTCTTGGTCGTCTGGACGCTGCGGGCGACCATCCACACAAAATTAACGGCGAAGGCGACGTGGCCAACGGTGATCAAAATGCCGGCGTAACTGCGCCACTTGAGGTAAGGGATGGTAGCCTTGACCGTGTCGATGAAAGGCACCGGATCCGTGCCCTGCTGGAGTCCGAACTTGTGGGCCAGGACCGGGGTGTTGAGCAGCAGGCCCTGAATGACACCGCCGATGGAGAGGTCCGCGACGTAGAGCGTGATGCCGATCGCGGTCGCCCAGAAATGGAGACTGATAAGCTTGGCCGAAGGCCACTCCTTAAGGAGAATGCGCGGCATGATATAGTAGATGCTGCCGAACATCACCATCGTGAAGAAGGCATACATGCCCCAGTGCGCATGGGCCACCGTGTAGTGGGTGAAGTGCGTGACTTCGGCCCAACTGCGGATCGCCATCGAAGACCCTTGGAGGGAGGTCAACGTGTAGGAGACGGCGCCAAAAACAATGAAGCGAAGGGTCGGGCTGTATTTCAAAGCGCCGAAGCTGCCGACCATCGTCATGTGATGGTTGATCGCAGTCACGATGACCGGGATGATCATCATGAACGATGCCGCGATACCGGCGGACTGCACCCAGACGGGAACGGGGCCGCCGATCAGGTGATGAACGCCCGCCCAGTTGTAGAAAATCGCGAGCGACCAGAATCCGATCACCGACAGGTAGTAGCTGTGAATCGGTTTACCCAGGACCTTGGGGAGAAAATAATAGATCGCGGCGAGGCCGATGGGCGTGAACCAGAGGCCGAGGACGTTGTGGGCGAACCACCAGTTGACGAGCGCCTGCACGGTGCCGCCAGCGGGAGCGAAGATGATCATGATCTCGGCCACCGAGTAGAGCCATGGGAACCAGAAGAGCGCCGCGAGGATATACCATTGCGAGACGTAGATGTGGGGCGACTTGCCGAAACGGAACGTGATGACCGCCCATGCACCGACCAGAGCGTAGGCTAGGAAGAGCAGCGGCGTGGCGTAAACGGGCATCTCCAGCCACTCGATCGAGGTCGAATCACCGGCAAGAATGCCGAAGATGCCGACAGTCACGCCGATGTTCCAGAACACGGCGGCGACAATCAACAGGCCGGCGTGGCGGAGCACCGAACGCGAGAGGCGGGCCATGAGCCAGAAGGCGACCGCGAAGGAAGCGTTGACGCTCCAGCCGTAGGTGACGGCGTTGAGATGGGCGGTGCGGACGCGGCCGAAGGTGAGCCACTCGTAGTTCCCGAGGAAGTCGGGCGAGTGCATCTTGAACGACGAGATAAGCGCGAAGAGCGTGCCGATGAGCAGCCAGCCCACGGCGGAAGCGAGAAGGAAGAGCGCCGGCCACTTGGTGGAGGCGTCAATCTCGCTGAGTTCCGCGCGTTTCACGTCGTCCGACGTGGTCGCAGGGTTCAGGGATGAGGCAAGACTGTGAGCGGAGGCCATCGAGGAAATCAGGATTGGGAAGCGGCTTGGGTTTTGGCGGCGGGAGTCTTGCCCGGGAAAAAATCAGTCGGCTGGCCGACGGGTTCCGCGTGGTCGAAGATCGACTCGGCGCCTTTGTCGAAGTCGCGCAACTGGCCATTCTTGGACGCCCAGTAGAGGGCGTAAACAGCCGAGGCCAGAAACAGTCCGGCCATGGGAAGAGCGACGGCGTAGAAAAACCAGTCCATGTTGCGGCGGGTTATTTTTGTTTCGCTTCGAGATCGCGAAGCGTGAGTTCGACGGCGCGATTGATCGGGAGTTGCACGGCCCCGACGGCCTGATCTGTCCAGGCATAGCCGGCGCCAACTTTGGCCTCGTTGGCGCGAAGCTCGGCAAGCGCGGTCTGGCGCTGCGCGGACGTTTTCACGCCGTCGCCGAGGGTTTCGGACTTCTGCGGCGCGTAGGCGACCAGCAGGATAACCACGAAGATCACGAAGCCGCCGATGGCGGCGACCAGGGTCAGTCCGAAACTGGGTTTAGAAGGGGCGGCGTCACTCATGGTTAGCAAGACATTCGGCGATGCGCGGGTCGCGGATCGGGATGAGTTTAGTGGAGGCGAAGCTCTTGAAATACGACCAGACGCACACGCCGCCAACGCCGATCACGGAGGTCAGAATCCAGAGCAGGTTAAGCGAAAGAAACGGCTGGGCGTCACCGTAAGCGTTCTTGAGGACCGGCAAGATGTTATAGGTGAGGTCCAACAACGTGGTGGCGAGGATTGCGAATGCAACGGGGGCGATCTTGTAGATCGTGATCTTGGTTTTGTAGGACAGGAGCAGAAGAAACGGCACCAGGAAGTTTAGGAGGATGAGCGCGATGCCGACCCACCACCACTGGTTGGTGGAGCCGTCGTGGTTAAGTTCGCGGATGTTATACCAGAAGGTTTCCTCGGTGAGGTTGGAGCTCCAGATCAGGATGTATTGGCAAACCGCCACGTAGGCCCAGAACGCCGTGAAAGCATGAATGAAGATGCCGATACAGTGAAGGTGCCGGCTGCTGAGGATACCCTTGAAGTCGCCGCGCGCGAAGAGCCAGAGCTGAACGAGAAGACCGACCGAGAGGGCGCCGCGGATGCAGTCCGAGAAGAACCACATGCCGTAGATCGTCGAACCCCAGTGATACTCGAGGCTCATGATCCAGAAGAAGGCGATGCCGGTGAGGGCCAGCGCGGTCAACGCGATGCAGGAAGCCGACGTAGCGTGGCTCTGGTGCGACCATTTGACGTCACCGTCAACGTCCTGCGTGAAGGAGGCCTTGCGCAGACGGGCGGAAACCAAGATCAGGAAGCCGTAGAGAAACACGCTCAGTGCGCTGAACGAAAGGATGTTAAGGACGGGAGACTTGTGCCAGTAGGCCGCATCTTCGCCCACCGTCTCGGTGCCGTGGAGAACGTGGTTGAGATTACCCCAAGGCCAGACGGCATCGCCCTTGCCGAGCCACGTGGCGAGAAGCAGCGGAACGAACAGGAGAAGCAGCCACTTGAAGGCGGAAATACCGTGCTCAAACTGACGACGCACAACCACCGACCAGCCGGCGTCGGACAGATGATGGATCATGATCAGCATGAGCATTCCGATGGCGATTGCGGTCCAAAAAACGATGGCGACCAGCCAGCCGACGGCGACGGCGGAAGCGTTGCCGGGCAGAGCGAGGCCGAGCACAGTGGCGAAAATACTGGCGATACCGATGCCGAGCGCCTTGGAAGCGTTGCTTCCCGCCGGAGCGGGGGCGGCGGCTATGGCCGTGGGAGCGGATGCTGCGTGGGTGCTCATTATTTAAGGCCTAGCTCGGCTTTGTGGCTGGGGGGAACGTCGGCGGCGGTGCCGTTCGCGGCGCGCTGGAGGGCTCGGACGTAGGCGATGACAGCCCAGCGATCCGCAGGCGCAAGCTTGTCCGCCTGCGAGAGCATATTGCCCTTGCCGTTGGTGATCGTGTTGAAGATTTCGCCCTCGGCCATCGTGCGGAGGCGGTCGTCATGATAGCTGGGCGTGGCGCCCATGCCGTATTGCTTGGTGATGCCGTTGCCGTCGCCGAGAGCGCCATGGCAGGGCGCGCAGTAGATGGTGAACCGATCCTGGCCGCGCGCCATGAAGCGGGCGTCAACCTTCACGGACTTCGGGAAGCCGGCCACCCAACTGCCGTCGGCATTTTTACCGAGATAGGTGGAGTCGTCGGCACCGAGGAAGGAGGCGTCGGGCGTGCCACCCGTGCTGCTGCGGCCGTAAGCGACAACGCCGGCGGGCAGCGGGCGGTCGGCGCGTCCATCGGCGAAGAACGGCGACTCGGCCTGCGGCTTGTATTTGGCTTGGTGATCCATGTCGGGGATCAGCTCGAGCGGGGGCCTGGTGGAAATGGATCCACGAAAACCGAGGATGGAAACCGCAAGGACCACGAGAAAGAAGGTTGCGAGAGAAACGTAACGCATGGCTTAGGCCTCCAGCTCCTTCACGTCGAGACCACCGAGTTTTTCCAGCAAGTCTTTGGTTCGGGTCGGGCTGAACATGGGATCGCAAGCCTCGATCACGATGAGGTATTTGTCATCGAGGGCAGAAATGATGCGGTCGCTCTTTAACACAGGATGGTAAAGCATCGGGAAGCGGCACAGGACAATCATCCCGGCCACGGCGCTGAAAGCCGAGAGAGCGATGCCGAGTTCGACGATGACGGGAATCGCGGGAATCGGACTGAAGAAGGGACGTCCGGCGAGGATTAGCTTATAGTCGATGGCCGCCGTGAAGTAGATGAGCCCGACGCCCGCGATGACACCACCGATGCCGCCGGCGAGCGAGAATACGGGGACGAGCGAGCGCTTCAGGCCCATGGCCTTGTCGAGGCCGTGGACGGGATAGGGCGTGATGCAGTCCCAGTTTTTGTAACCGGCGTCACGCACGGTTTCGGCGGCGTGGTAAACGCCTGAGGCCGTGTCGAAGGTGGCAATCAAGCCGTAAGGTTGTTCAGCCATGGTCGGTTGAGATCAGGAGTGTTTGCCGCCGTGGACGTCGGCCTGAAGGGTGACGGTCTTGACCTCGGACATCGGGATGATCGGGAGGAAGCGAAAGAACAGGAGGAAGAGCATGCTAAACACGCCGAATGTGCCGAAGTAGGTCAGGATCTCGACGATCGACGGGCTGTAGTAACCCCAGCTTGAGGGCAGATAGTCGCGGGCGAGCGAGGTGACGATGATCACGAAGCGCTCGAACCACATGCCGATGTTGATGAAGATCGTGAGCACGAAGATGAATGCGAAGTTCGAGCGGACCTTCTTGAACCAAAAGAACTGGGGCGTGATCACATTACACGAGAACATGATCCAGTAGGCCCAGTCGTAGAGGCCGAAGGTGCGGTTGACGAAGGTGAAGCCCTCGTTGGGGTTGGCGCCATACCAGGCGATGATGAACTCCATCAGGTAGGCATAGCCCACGAGAGTTCCCATCACCAAGGTGATCTTACAAAGACAGTCTATGTGGTAGGCCGTGATGAAATCCTCGAACTTGAAGATGGCCCGCATGGGCAGGAGGATCGTCAGCACCATCGCAAAACCGGAGAAGATGGCGCCGCTCACAAAGTAAGGCGGGAAGATCGTGGTGTGCCAGCCGGGGATGAGCGAGGTGGCGAAGTCGAACGACACGATCGAGCAAACCGAGACCACCATCAGTGTGCCGATGCCGGCTAGGAGCAGGTAGGCCATCTCGTGGTGAACCCAGTGACGGGCCGAACCGCGCCAACCCATCGCGAAGAAGCCGTAGATGCCCGAGCGGAGCTTGTCGCCACGCTTGAAAAAGCGATCACGAAGAACGCCGAGGTCGGGGATCATGCCGACATACCAGAAGACCAGTGATACGGAGCCGTAGGTGTTGACGGCAAACACGTCCCACTCGAGCGCCGAGCGGAAGTTGGGCCAGATACCGTTGGCGTTTGGTGCGGGGAAGAGATAGCCGGGCAGCACGGCCAGCCAAACGCGGCCGACGTGCAGTGCGGGGAACAGACCGGCGCAGGCGATCGAGAAGATCGTCATGGCTTCGGCGGTGCGGTTGATCGACGTGCGCCAGTTCTGACGCGTGAGGCACAAAATCGCGGAGATCAACGTGCCGGCGTGGGCGATGCCGACCCAGAACACAAAGTTGATGATGTCCCAAGCCCAGTTGGCCGGACTTGCATGGCCCCACACGCCGACACCCGTGGACACGAGGTAGGTAAACCCAATCACGGAACAACCGGCGATGCTGCACGAGACGGCGAAGCACACCCACCACCAGAGCGGAGTCTTGCCCTCGATGATGCCGCAGACCTTCTCGGTGATCCAGGCGTGGCTGCGATCATTGAGAACGAGGACGGGACGCGGGTTCGAGGCCGGGTTGACCTCGGCGAGGATGGCCTGCGTGGAGGCGGAGATTTCAACGTTAGACGACATCAGCTAAGTCCTCCGAAGAGTTTGGCGTTCGAGAGCGAAGCGGCGCCGTGCTCTTTTTTGCCGCCCTCGTTGCCGTGGGCGGAGTGGTGGTTCTTGGAATTGTATTCCTTGCGGCTGAGCGGCTGGTCCGCGTAGTCCGGCATGGCCGGGTTCGGATTGCGCAGCTTGCCGAGGTAGGTCGTGCGGGGGCGGATATTCAGGTATCCGAGCAATGCGTAATCCTGCTCGCGGGCCTTGGCCTGCGAGACGGCGCTCTGCTCGTCCTTGATGTTGCCAAAGACGATGGCCTCGACCGGGCACACCTGCTGACAGGCGGTCTTGATCGTGCCATCGGGAACAGTGACGTCAGAAGAGGCACCGGCCTTAACCTTTTGATGGATCTTGGCCTGCTGGATGCGTTGCACGCAGTAGGTGCACTTTTCCATCACGCCGCGCATGCGAACGGTGACGTCGGGATTTTTGACCATCTTGACCAGCTCCGGCATCTGGGACTGGGAGCCGAGCGGCCCGAGGTAAACCTGATCGGTCGCGTGCTTGTTCCAGTCGAAGAAATTAAAACGGCGAACCTTGTAGGGACAGTTGTTGGCGCAGTAACGCGTGCCGATGCAGCGATTGTAGGCCATCGTGTTGAGACCTTCCTCGTCGTGCACGGTGGCGTTGACTGGACAAACGATCTCGCAAGGAGCCATTTCGCATTGCTGGCAGGCGACGGGCTGGAGGGAAACCTGCGGATCCTCGGGGATCTCCTTGTTGACGTCGCCGCCGAAGGTTTCGGCGGAGAGCTTGCCGTCGGAGTAGTAGCGATCGAGGCGGATCCAGTGCATCTCACGACCGGCGAGCACCTGCTGCTTGCCGACAATGGGGATGTTGTTCTCGGCTTGGCAGGCGACGACGCAGGCGTTGCAACCGATGCAGGTGTTGAGGTCGATCGACATACCCCACTGGTGAACGCCATCGAACTCGGGCGTCTTGAAGAGCGACCCGCCGCGATCCGTCTGCGTCGAACGGGCGGCGGTGATCTGGGCGCGCTTTTCAGGGGAGAGCTTGGAGAACTCTTCGGCGGTGAGGTTACTGTAGATCGAGGGGGACTCGGTCTCGATGCCGAAGGAGGCGACGAAGCCCGGGTCTTTCTGATATTCGTCAAGGTTGGCTTCGCGCACGATGTCGCGGCCTTCCATGGACCAGTGCTCCTGGACGTTGGCGAGAGCGTAACGCTCCGTGGTGACGGTGAGCTTGGCGCCGGTCGCAAACGCAGGCGTGTCGCTGGTGCGCAGCGAATAGTAGTTGTGACCAACATCATTGCCGACGTGACCCGCCGCCGTGCGGCCGTAGCCGAGGGGAAGGACGATAGTATAGTTGGCGAGACCCGGCTGGATGTGAACGGGAGCCTTGATGGTGCGTCCGTTGAGGGTCACTTCGCACAGGTAGGCCTGCTCCTTACCCTGCACAAAGTCGGCGGTCTCGATGCGGGTGACTTGTTTGGCCCAGCCCTTGGGCGAAATGCCGAGTTCCTTGCCCAGACGCGGGCTGACGAGGATGGCGTTGTCCCAGGCGAGCTTGGTGATCGGATCGGGGCACTCCTGCAGCCAGCCGTTGTTGGCGAAGCGACCGTCATCGACCTTGGCGTCCACCGTAAAGCGGACTTCGAGGTTGTCCTTCGAGAGCTTGACCGGAGCAACCGCCGTGATGGCGGATGCCGCACGCGGCGAGACATCGACCCTTTCGTAGGCCGAGCCCGAGAGTAAACCATCGTGGAGAAACTGGTTGAAACTCTTCTGCGCATCACCGCCAGCGATCGCGGTGATGTTGTCGTAAACGAGCGTGTGCGGATCGGTCGGACCTTCACCGAGGATGCGGGCGATGACTTCGAGTTCCGTGATACCGTCGAACAGCGGCATGATCATCGGCTGCACCGGCACGATGGTGCCGTCGGCCGTGCGGGCGTCGCCCCACGATTCGAGGTAGTGCGCCGCGACGATGTGCGCGCTCGAAAGCAGCGCGGTTTCGTCAACGGCGTAACCGTAACGGACAACCTCAGGCACGCGCTTCACCAGCGCCGCAAAATCGAAATTACCGGGAAGGTTGTAGGCCGGGTTGCCTCCGAGGACGACGAGCGTCTTGACCGCCCCGCCCTCGATGGCTTTGGCCAGCACGCCGATGTCGGCGGCCTTGTCCTCGGGGATCGCAACGAAATCGATCGTGTTACCGACGGCGCCGAGCGCGACGTTGATGCGGTAGGCGATCTCGTGGACGGCCGCAGGCTGGTGCGAACCGACGACGACAAGCGACTCACCCTTTCCGGCGCTGGCCACCAGATCGGCGGCGCAGGCGTCGAGCCACTTGGCGTCAACATCCAGACCCGCCGCGAGCGAAGCGTAATCACCGCCAACGATGCGCGAGGCCATCGCCGCGACAAACGCGAGCATGTGGCTGCTGGCGAGACGCAGACGGTGGTCGGCCATCGAGCCGACGAGCGTAAAGGTGCTTTCGACCGCGTAGAGGCGGTTCATGGGGTCGCTCGGCTTCGTGACGCGACGGCCCTTGGCGAAATCGCGTGCGAACTGGAGCGAACCGGCTTCCGAGTGGAAAAAATCAGCGTCAACAGAGAGGATGCGCTTGGCCTTGGCGAACTGATAGACCGGCTTGACGCTCTTGCCGAAGGTAGCCTCGGCGGCGGCCACCGGCGGCTCATCCTGCACGGGCTCGTATTCGGCCCAGACGGCCTCGGGGAACTTTTTCTTGAGCTTAGCGACGAGCGCGGCGCGCGTAGGCGAGCTGGACTGGCCGGCGAGAAATGCGAGCCCGGCACCCTTGCCGGCGGCGGCATCGGTGCCAATGCGGACGAGCAGATCCTGCACGTCAGCCGTGGTGACGGCCGCGCCCTTAATCGTCGAAACCGTGGCGCGATTCGGATCGTAAAGGTCGAGCACCGAAGCCTGCACGATAGCGTTGGTCGCGCCGCCGTAGGGCTTGTAGGTGGGGTTGCCCTCGATCTTCGTGGGACGGCCCTGGTGGGTCTCGGCGAGGATCGGGATGGCGCCCTTGCGCAGCGGCATGGCCGACGCGAAGTAGAGCGGCAGGCCGGGGATGGTCATCTCGACGGACTTGCCGTAGGCGAGGATGTGCTCCTCGGGCCGGCGGCAGCCTGCGGCAAGGCCGATGCCTCCGAGTGCAAATGAAGCGGCCATCAGCTTAAAAAACTGGCGGCGGTCCACGCCTTCCATTGAAGACGCCCCCTCGGGGAATTCGCGGGCGACCTGGGCCTTAAAGCCTTCCGTGGCGGTCAGTGCGTCCAAGCTGCGCCAGTAACGGGGACCGGTCAGTTCGCGTTCCGAAGGAGCGGGATGTTCAAATTTACGTTTCATCAGCGATGACAGCCGGAGCAGCTTTGCGGAGGTTTGACGTTCCAGTTGTGGACGAATTTTTTGCCCTGTTCGATCTGGGCCTTCTCACCCTCTGGATTCTTCCAGTCGAGGTTGGTGACGAGCTTCGGATCGCGGATGAACTTCTCGGGCGCTCGGTGGCAGTCGAGACAGAAGCTCATCGTAAGGGACTTGGCTTGGTGGACGACGTCCATCTCGTTGACCTTGCCGTGGCAGGAGACACACGAGACGCCGCGCGCGATGTGGACGGAGTGGTTGAAGTAAACGTAGTCGGGAGCGATGTGAATCTTAACCCAAGGAACCGGATCGCCGGACGCGTAGCTGTCGCGCACGGGGGCGAGCAGCGGGCTGTCGGTCTTGATCTGATTGTGGCAGTTCATGCACGTCTGCGAAGTCGGGATGTTAGCATGGCCGGACTTCTCGACGTTCGAGTGGCAGAAGCGGCAATCCATGCCGAGCTGGCCGGCGTGGAGCGCGTGGCTGAACGGCACTGGCTGCACCGGAGCGTAGCCGACATTGGCGTAGCTCGGGGTCGCGTAGTAGGTGATCCCCGCCGTGGCAACGCCGCCAACCACCGCCGCGTAGGCGAGGAGTTTGAACGGCAGCAGGTTAATCGATTTCGGAAAGAGCTTCGACATGTCCTAAATAGTTTCCTCTGGGTGAAATGGACTCGGATCAGACGCTGTCGGCCGAGCGGGCGACGGAGCGAGAATCAGGGCGGACCGCAAAAGACACCTTGGGCGAAACCGGCGCGGCGGCGGAAGTCGCCGAGCGCGCTAAAACCGCAGGCGCGAGTCCGGCGAGGGCCAGAAGGCCGGTCAATTTGGCGAGGAAGGCTTTTCGCGTGGGTTGAGTGCTCACAGGTATTCGTTTTGAGAGTGAAAAGTCAGTTGGTGAAAGAAGAGTCGGGTATTTCTAATGTAAAACAAAAACTCTTCACCGTCGGCTTTAGCTGGAAAAATTAGCTCCAGCATCAGTGACCGGTGGTCGCGCTAATCCCGTCGCATCGGCGCAAACAAATGCAAGTCGCTGCTGGCTTCGCACAAAGAGCCTTGTTCACCGCCCGCTTCTGCGTTCTGGTCGCGGCTCCTTACAGATGATCATCTCCAAAGCCGAAGTCAGCGTCCGCTACGCCGAAACCGATATGATGGGCGTCGTTTACCACGGGAGTTATCTGCCTTGGCTGGAAATCGGCCGCACCGCTCTTCTCAAGGAGCACGGCCTGCCCTACCGCCAACTGGAAACCCAGGGATTTTTCCTGCCCGTCCTCGAAGTCTCGCTGCGCTACCTCAAACCCGCCCACTACGACGACATCGTGCGCATCACCACCATCCTGCGCGAAAAGCCCACTTTGCGTATCCGCATGGAGTATGAGTTGCACCGCGGCGAGGAACTCATCGCGACCGGCTCCACGCTGCACGCCTTCATCGACCGCGCCGGCCGGCCCGTGCGCCCGCCGGCGACCTTCGCCGACGTGATGGCGCGGCTATTCCCCTGAGAAATCGTCAGCCCTCGTATTCGGCCAATACTCCCGAATCCGTCTCCGCCGCGCGCATGTCCTCGAGCTGTTCCCCCGCTCCCAATCGCCGCACCGCCCACACCGCGTGCGCCCGCACCACGGAAGACGCGTGTCCCGCCAGCCGCACCAGCACATCCAGACAATCATGCGCTCCCGTGTTGCCCGCCACCACGCAGGCATTGCGCAGCAGCCCGGTGATCTTCAGGCGCTTGATCGCCGTCTTCCGAAAAACTTCCGCGAACCGCTCCGGCGTTAGCTCAAGCACTTCGCGCAGTGTCAGCTCCGCCAAATCGTAGCGTGCCGACAGCAACATCCGCCGTCCCGCCTGCGCGAAGCGATTCCACGGACACACCTCTAGGCACACGTCGCAGCCGTAGAGGTGGTTGCCGATGCCCTCGCGCAGCTCGCGCGGGATGATACCCTTGTTCTCGATCGTCTGGTAGGAAATGCAGCGCCGCGCATCCACCACGCCCGGCTTGGGCAACGCCTGCGTCGGGCACGCGTCCATGCAGCGCGAGCACTTGCCGCACAACAAACCCGGCTCCGTCTCGCGCCCCTCCGCGTGCATCCGCACGGGTGCGTCCGGCTCGAATTCCAGCGTCGTCAACACCGCCGCGAGAAACAGCCAGTTGCCGTGCTTGCGCGAGATGAGCATCGAGTTTTTCCCGATGAACCCGAGCCCCGACTTCGCCGCCCAGCCGCGCTCGATCACCGGACCGGTATCAACGTAATACCGATAATCCTTAGCCGTCACCCCGCCGAGTTCCTCAAGCACAAGCCCCGCCTGCACAAGCGCATCTTTGATGGTGTCGTGATAATCCGTATGCAGCGCATACCGCGCCCACACGGGCTTGCCCGCCCGCTCCGCCACCTCCGCCGGCGGCAGATAATTCACCCCGAGCATGATCACCGATCTCGCTCCCGGCAAAACCAGCGTCGGGTCGGAGCGTTTATCCACCGTGCGCTCCATCCAGGCCATGTCGGCGTGATAGCCCGCGTCCAGCCACTCGCGCAGACTCGGGCCAAAGCCCGCGTCCACCCGCGCAAAACGCACTTCATCAAATCCGAGCGCCCACAAACGCGCCCTCACCGTCTCTCGCTCGGGCTGCATCAGCTTTCCGCTTTCCGGTCTCTGGTTTCAGGATTTCTTGCGTATCGCGCGAAATCCGCCGCCTCCCGCCGATACGTGCGCAGCACATGTTGCACGATGTCCGCCAGCGTGCGCCCGTCCGTAAGGATGATTGAGCCGGCCTTGTTATAAATAGGTTCGCGCGCGGCGTAGAGCGCGCGAATGCGCTCCATCGGATTTTCAACGTCGAGCAGCGGACGGTTTTTGTTGCCCTGCGTCCGCCGTAAAATCGTTTCCACCGAAGCGTGCAGGCAGATGACCACGCCTTTGGTTTTGACCAGCTCCAGCATCCCCGGCTGCACCACCAGCCCGCCGCCGCACGCGACCACCGTGTCCGTCGCCGCATGGCCGCCCTCGACGAAGGCCCGCTCCATCACGCGAAAGGCCGCCTCGCCGTCCTTCGCAAAAATCTCCGCGATGGTCCGTCCCTGCTGGCGCTCGATCTCGTGGTCGCTGTCGAGCAGGGCATAGCCCAGCTGATGGGCCACGGCGCGACCCACCGTGGTCTTGCCAGTGCCCATGAAGCCGACGAGATAGAGATTAATACCGCCCGGTTGCATGCGTCCGCTCAGGCAATGCGCCACGCACCTCATTGCCAAACATGAAAAACGCACCCTAGCTTTGTTCACATTACCTGTTCTCATGTTTGCTTCGGCCACCGCCACCTGCGGCCCGACAACTGCTAATCCGCCAACCGAATGAAGATCCACGTTTCCCACCGCACGAGCTACGCCTATGAACGCGAAGTCGGCTTCTCGCCGCACCTGCTCTACTTGCGTCCCCGGGAAAACGCCCTCCTCCGCGTCCGCACTTTTTCTTTTAACATCTCGCCCGACGCCAAGGTCATCTGGACGAGAGATTCCTACGACAATTCCCTCGCCTGGGCCCATTTTTGGGACCGCGCCCCCACCCTCACCATCCGCACCGATTTCGAGGTCGAGACGCTCGATACCAACCCCTTCGACTTCATCGTAAAACCCTACGCGTTCACCTTCCCCTTCGAATACGAGGAGAACGACGCCTTCAATCTCGCCCCCTACCTCGCCCCGCCCTTTCCCGAGACCCGCACCGGCCTCCTCAACTGGCTCGACGAACACTTCGTGGATCGCCCGAAGGACACCGTCCCCTACCTCGTCGCGCTCAACACCCTTCTCCACCAGACGCTCCGCTACCAGCGTCGCGAGGAGCGCGGCATCCAACCTTCCCTCACCACCCTCAGTCTCGGCAGCGGCTCCTGCCGCGACTACGCCGTGCTCTTCATCGAGCTCTGCCGCACGCTCGGTATCGCCGCTCGTTTCGTGAGCGGCTACCTCTACGATCCCGAGGCCAACTCCCCCTCCGCCGGCGCCATGCACGCCTGGACCGAAGTCTATCTACCCGGCGGCGGCTGGAAGGGCATGGACCCCACCCACGGCATCTGGTGCGACGACGCCTTCATCCCCACCGCCCACGCCGCCATCGCCGAAAGCATCAACCCCATCCAGGGCTCCTACTACAACCCCACCCCCGTCGCCCACGAACTCTCCGCCAGCGTCTTGGTTGAAAAAATCGACTGATTCGTTCCTGCTTTCCCCTCCATGCCCGCCGCTCCCTACCGTTCTTCCACCTGGACCTCTATCCGCGCCTGCGGCGACGCCGTCGAAGCCACCTTCGCCAAGAGCGGCGTCCTCATGACCATGGGCGGCGAACCCACCTTCATCCCGCACGATCCCGCCGGCCCCGAGTGGAACACCGCCGCCCTCGGCCCCACCAAGCTTGACTACGCCCGCCGCTTCGCCCGCCAGCTCATCGAAGACGCCTACCCCGGCGCCGTCATCCTCGAAACCTCCGGCAAACACTACCCCGGCGAACCCCTCCCCCGCTGGGCCCTCCTCCTCCAATGGCGCGCCGACAGCGTCCCTGTTTGGCACGACATCAAGCGCCTCCGCGGTGACATCAAAAAAGGCCACCACACGCTTAAAAATGCGCAGGCTGTCATCGCCGCCCTAGCCAAAAAACTCTCCGTCCCCGCCGCCGGCATCCTGCCCACCCATGATGCCGCCACCCCCGACGCCGGTGCCGGTTTCGTCCTCCCGCTCGACCACGACGGCTCCGCTTGGATCAGCGACAATTGGCGCGCCGCGTTGAAGCAGGACTCCGCCGTCCTCTTCCCCGGCGACAGCCTCATCGGCCTCCGCCTCCCCCTCGCCAGCCTCGGCGAGAAAAACCTCCGCCGCGCCCTCACCGTCGAGGTGCTCAACGGTGCCGTCACCCTCTTCATCCCGCCGCTCACCGTCGAAGCCTACCTCGCGCTCATCGCCGCCATCGAAAGCGTCTTCGCCTCACTCAAGCTCTCCGACGCCGTCCTCGCCGGCTACGCTCCTCCCACCGATCCCCGCCTCCCCACCATCGGCTTTGCCTCCGACCCAGGCGTCGTCGAGGTCAACCTCTCCATCTGCAACGACTGGGCCGACTACGACCGCCAGCTCGACCGCCTCTACACCGCCGCCGACAAGATCGGCCTCACCGCCCGCAAGCTCCAGTTCAACGGCCGCGCCACCGGGACCGGCGGCGGCGCCCACCTCGTCTTCGGCGGCCCCCTCGGCCTCGCCTCGCCCTTCTTCGCCTTCCCCGCGCTTCTCCCCTCCGCGATCCGCTACTTCCAGCACCACCCCGCGCTCAGCTACGCCTTCTCCGGCCAATACATGGGCCCCAGCTCGCAGGCCCCGCGCATTGACGAATCGACCTTCGAAGCCCTCTACGAACTCGAAATCGCCTGCGCCGGCGCCGAGCAATTCGGCTCCCCGCAAAACTTCGCCCTCTTCGACCTCCTCTTCCGCGACCTCCTCATGGACCGCTCGGGCAACACCCACCGCGCCGAGATCAGCGTCGATAAACTCTGGAATCCTTTCGCCGGAAACGGACGCCTCGGCCTCGTCGAACTCCGCGCTTTCGAGACCCACCCCGACCGCGAAGCCATGTCGGTTGTCGCGCTCTTCATCCGCGCCATCTTCGCCCGCCTCGCCCTCGACCCGTTCAAGACTCCCTTCATCCGCTGGGGCGGCGAACTCCACGACAAGTTCTTCCTCCCCGCCTTCGTGTGGGAAGACCTCTCCGCCATCTGTGCCGACCTCCGCGCCCACGGCATCCCCTTCGAAACCGAATGGCTCCGCCCCCTCTGGGAATTCCGCTTCCCCCAGTGTGGCGCATTCTCCTTCACGACACCCGCCCCCGTCAAAACCAAGAAGGCCAAACCCGTCACCTACACCATCGCCTTCCGCCAGGCGCTGGAAGCGTGGCCGCTCCTCGGCGAACAACCCAACGGCGCCGGCACCTCGCGCAGCGTGGACGCCAGCATGGACCGCATCGAAGCCATCGTCAGCGACCCCGTCGCCCTCGAAAAAGGCCTCCTCCTCGTCAACGGCTACCCCTGCGAATTCCGCCCCTTGGAAAACCCCAAGTCCGTCGCCGCGGCGGGTATCCGCTACCGCGCCTTCTTCCTCAACATCGCGCTCCACCCCCACGTCCCCGTCCACGCCCCGCTGCTCATCGAATGGGTGGACAAAGAAAACCTCACCGTGGTCGCCGCCGCCCGCTGGCACGTTTGGAACCCCGCCGGCACCCCCTACACCGTCCGCCCCGCGACCCCCGCCGACGCCGTCCAACGCTTCACCGAACGCTGGGAATCCTGGCCGCACACCCTCGGCCAGCACCGCTGGGTGCCGAGGATAGACTTCCCCCCCGAGGGACGCCACACCCTCGACCTCCGCCGCTACCCCTCCCAAACCCGCTAAAATCCGCTAAAATCCGCCCCCCTCCGCCCAATCTTTCTCTTTCTTATTTCCCCCTCCGGATTCGTCACAGAGCCAAGCCGGAGGGGGAAATAAGAAAGAGAAAGATTGGGCGGAGGGGGGCGGATTTTAGCGGATTTTAGCGGGTTTGGGAGGGGTAGCGGCG